>JAFRJV010000148.1 GCA_017432075.1 Mogibacterium sp.
AGGATTACAGCAACATCGACTCCGCACCCGAGGAAAGAGCTCGTGGTATCACGATCAACACAGCTCACGTTGAGTATGAGACAGAGACACGTCACTATGCTCACGTTGACTGCCCTGGCCACGCTGACTACATCAAGAACATGATCACTGGTGCAGCTCAGATGGACGGCGCGATTCTCGTAGTCGCTGCTTCCGACGGACCGATGCCCCAGACACGTGAGCACATCCTTCTCGCTCGTCAGGTAGGCGTTCCTTATATCGTTGTATTCATGAACAAGTGCGATCAGGTTGACGACGAAGAGCTCCTCGAGCTCGTAGACATGGACATCCGTGATCTCCTCAACCAGTATGATTTCCCTGGTGATGATACACCTATCATCCGTGGTTCTGCTCTCCAGGCTCTCGAGTCCACATCACAGGATCCTAACGCTCCTGAGTATGCTTCCATCGTTGAGCTTATGAAGGCTGTTGACGAGTACATCGCAACACCTGAGCGTCCTGTAGACAAGCCGTTCCTTATGCCTGTTGAGGACGTATTCACAATCTCCGGCCGTGGTACAGTTGCTACAGGCCGTCTTGAGAGAGGTACAGTTAAGGTTGGTGATCCTGCAGAGATCGTTGGTCTCCAGGACGAGCCTAAGTCTACAACAATCACCGGTG
This sequence comes from Mogibacterium sp., assembly GCA_017432075.1. Taxonomy (GTDB): domain Bacteria; phylum Bacillota; class Clostridia; order Peptostreptococcales; family Anaerovoracaceae; genus Crickella. Next base: position 661 of record JAFRJV010000148.1, read on the forward strand.
TAGAAATGTTCCGTAAGTCAATGGATCAGGCTGAGGCTGGTGACAACATCGGCTGCCTCCTCCGTGGTATTGACCGTAAGGAAGTTGAGAGAGGTCAGGTTATCGCTAAGCCCGGCACAACAACTCCTCACACAAAGTTCACAGGCCAAGTTTACGTTCTTACAAAGGAAGAGGGTGGACGTCATAAGGCTTTCTTCACAGGCTATCGTCCTCAGTTCTACTTCAGAACAACAGACGTTACAGGCGTTATCAAGCTTCCTGACGGCACAGACATGTGCATGCCTGGTGACCACGTAACAATCGAAGCAGACCTCATCACTCCTATCGCTATGGAGCAGGGTCTTAAGTTCGCTATCCGTGAGGGTGGTCACACAGTAGGCGCTGGTACAGTTTCTACAATCATCGAGTAATTCGATAAGAACTGAACTAACAACTGTTAATTCAACGGGGTGTCTCATATTTGGGACACCCTGTTTCTTTGCTCATGTAACACGTTTGAAATGCCGTAACCTAACTTTTGCCACACTTTTGATGCAGATTTGATATTTTGCGATTCTACAATCATACTGACTTAAGAACAAAACCAAACCAAAAGGGGATAAAGGAGACATAAAATGAAAAGCACAGCTACGAAGTTAACTTCTGTCGTACTGGCCGCATCCATGGCATTGTCTTTTGCTGCATGCAGCAAGCAGGGCAATTCAGGAGGCAGCGGTGATGACAGAGAAGCAAGTCACAGCGGCGAAAAGATCGCAGCCGACACACCGTGGTTTAATTCAAAGATCACGACATTTAAGCCCGACATTGATGACAGCAAACCGCTTGAATACTGCTATTCCAATCTTTCAGGCGTTGATGATGATTATCTTGTAGTTCAGACAAACGGCTACTATAAGATGCCTAACGGCAATGACATTGACTGGGAAAACTTCAATTACAACGAGTATTCCATCAATCAGATCTCAATTCTCGACAGAAAGACATATGAGACAGTTAACACTATTGATCTTACAGAAGGTCTTTCCACAAACAGCTATGTCGATACCGTAACTTACAGAGACGGTAAGCTTTCCGCTTACATCACAACATACGATGATGTTACATATAATACGTCAACAAAAGTTAAAGAACTCGACCTCTTAACAGGTAAAGTCCTGGATGAATATGAGGCAGACAACAGCGGCAACGAAGGATACATTGAGCGTTCATTCAGCGTTGAAGATTATGTAATCGAAACAGAGATAAACTGGGACAACAATGATAACGCTTTCTATGCCCTTTATGTAACGGCACCTGACGGCTCCAAGGAAAGAATAGAGCTCAAGGAAAACGGAATGAACTATTATGACATCCGCGTTATCCTGTCCGTCGGCGAAGGCAAGGCACTCATCCCCATCTCCACCGACAAGACGGAAGTCTATTATGAGCTGGATCTTAAGACTAATAAAGCAACAAAGATCGACGGCGCAGACTACTCATGGCTTGAACTCGATACACTTATCTCAACATTCAGCGGTAAAGACGGTTACACATACTATTCAACTCCTATCGGAATCTCCAGGATCGACATGAAGAAGAAGACTTCTGAAGCAGTAATGAACTACAGTTGGTGCACAGTTAACAGAGCAACTCTGAATTATCTTTCAATTGTAGATTGCTCTGAAGACGAGATCGTTCTCTGTGGCGAAAAATATGCTTCAAGTCCTTATGAGATGTCTGCTCAGAATGATTTCGTAATCGTTGATCTGACAAAAGCAGAGTCCAATCCTCATGCAGGAAAGACTATCCTTGAGATGTTCTGCTCTTACGGATATGTTGAAGAAAAGATCGGTGATGCGATCATCAAGTATAACGAGAACAGCAGCAACTATTTCATCGAGGTAACAGACCGTTACTCCCATGTTGATGATCTAGATTACAACAACCTTAACAGCGATGATGATTATGAAAATGCAAATCTTAACGTCAACGCGAAAATAAGTAATGAGCTTGCTATGGACATCATGAACGGCGAAGGCCCTGATATCCTCATGAACGCAAGTGAGCTGGGCCAGCTCAACGACACAAACTACCTTGCAGATCTTACACCTTATATCGGTACACTTGATCCGGATAAGTATTTTACGAACATTATCGATGCATCCCTGGTTGACGGAAAACTTTTCCATCTTCCTGTCAGCTACACAATCGAAGGCATTCAGACGGATGCTAAATATGCCGGCGCATCAGGCGTTGGTTTCACACCTGCAGAATACGAGAAGTTCCTTAACGAGACTTTGAACGGTACAGACTGTGTTCCTTACGGTCAGGGACTTTATTTCACAAAGGTCTTCAATGCCCAGAGCGATAAGTTCATCACTAACGGCAAGGCTGATTTCTCAGCTCCCGAGTTTGCAGAGCTTGCAGAATATGTTAAGAATAACGTTCAGGAAAGCAGCAAGAGCTGGGATGAAATGTACAACGATGACACATACTACTCATCAACAGTCGGTGTAGGCGCAGCTGCAGCTCCGGTAAAGGGCGACACGGGTAATACTTCGCCTGCAATCTACGGCTCAGTCTATGGTGTCAGCGGTTACTTCATGAACATGGCAAACATTCAGGGCAACGGTTCTGCCATCCTCGGCATTCCTTCAACTGACGGACGCGGACCTATGGTTTCACCTTATGTTTCAATTGCAGTCTCTGCTCAGGCACAGAATGTTGATGCCTGTGGAGAGTTCGTAAAACTCCTTCTTTCTGACGATATTCAGAAGAGCCTGGCGATGAATGACAACTTCGTTCTCAGCCGTGAGGCTTTCAGAGAAGGCGGACAAAAAGCTGTTGAGTATTACAACGGCGAAGGCGGAGAGTACATGTTCGGCTACGATTATGAGACAGGTCTCCCTAAAGATAACCGTCTTATGTTCTCTGAGCAGAACATCAACGAGCTCGAAAAGATCATCGAGAGCTGCTCCTGCACGAATGCGGCTGATGCAGCGATCAACCTCATCCTCGTTGAGGAAATGCCCGCATACTTCATAGGACAGAAGAGTCTTGAGGAAGTTGCAAAGGTCGCTCAGGACAGAGCCCAGAAGGTATTAGACGAAAGAGGCTGACACTTTCAAACTGACACGAAAAGTTATGGCTGCTCAATTTATGGGCAGCCATTTTCGAGAAAAGAAGATTATAGATATATGGGGTTAAAGGAGAAAATAGGATGAAGACTTCGGTCAGGAATGCGGTTGCTGCTTTGGTAGTGCTGTCGATGTCGCTGCCGTTTGCATCATGCACAAAGAAAACACCTGCCGGTGAATCGGGCAGTGAGGAGGCAAGCCGCAGCGGAGAAAAGATCGCTTCTGAGTCACCGTGGTATTCAAATGAGGTCACTGAAGTGATCCCTGCCATTAACATGAACAGGGAGATCGAGTCGTACTACTCACAATGCGCAGGCTCGGATGACAATTACATAGTCGTCATGACCAACGGATACTATAAGATCCCGGATGACTTCAACTGGGAGAATTTCAACAATAGCGATTTTGCGATATACACGGCAACAGTGCTCGACAGGGCAACAAAGCAGACGGTCAACACGATCGACCTGAATGATATTCTTAAAGGCGCGGACTATATAGATTACGTCAGATACATGGATGGTAAGATCTCCGCTTTAGGCGTGTTCTACGATCCGGTAACTGATGTTGCGTCATATTTGGAAGTAAGCGTTGATCCGGCTACGGGTTCCGTTTTGGATGCCCGTGACGTCGAGGGCCACAGTATCGAGCAGACCTATAATATCGGATCGTACAGAATAGAAACCGAACTTATGTGGGATGAGGTAAGTTATTACAATCTCATGATCAACGCTCCGGACGGAAGTCAGAAAGTTGCGAAGATCGAAGATCCCGGGAAGGGCATTTACGGCATTTCGATCGTCCTTCCCTTAAATGAGACCACGGTGCTCGTACCTGCAAGTGGCGATTCCGGAAGGCTTTTTTTCGAGGTCGACCTTACGAGCGGCAATGTTACAGCCGTCGACGGTCAGGAATACGAATGGCTCGAGTTAGAGACCATTAAATCATTTTTCTTTGCAGATGACGGCACCGCATACTATCTTACAAATGCCGGCATCAAGTCGATCGACATGAATAACAAGTCTGTCGGCATGTGTTTTAATTTCAGCTGGTGCAGCGTAAGAAGGAGCGATCTGTGTGATTTCGTTATAGCAGATTACAGCGACGATAAGATCCTTCTTTGCGGTGAGACTTATAACCGGACACTTTATTCGAGTGCGGATAACAACACGTTCAAGGTCGTTGAGCTGACTAAAGCGCCCAATCCTCATGCGGGAAAAACGGTCCTTGAACTGTATGCACCCGACGGATATGTTGACGACACAGTTGCTGATGCGGTCATTAAGTATAACGATCTCAGCCCGGATTATTTCATCGAAGTCACTGACCGTTATAACAGCGACAGTTACTATGACTTCTCATCATCTATAGACAGTGAAGATGACTTTGAATCCTATTATCTGAACGGAAATTCCAAGATCAGCAACGACCTTGCGATCGACATCATGAACGGGGAAGGCCCCGACATCCTGTTGAACTGCGGTGAGTACGGTCAGCTCAACAATCCGAACTATCTTGCAGATCTCTCTCCTTATGTGGCAGATCTTGATTCTTCAAGATATTTTACGAACATCATTGACGGCGCCAGGGTCGACGGTAAGCTCTATCAGCTGCCCGTAACTTACATGATCAACGGCATCCAGACATCGCCTTCCTATGCGGGTGCATCCGGCATCGGATTCACCACTTCCGAATATGAGGACTTCCTTTACGACGTCCTGAACGGAGATGACGTAATACCTGTCGGACAGGCTTATTATTTCGCGAGGATATTCAGCTCCATGAGCGACAAGTTCATATCTGACGGCAAGGCGGATTTCACGGGACCCGAATTTGCTGCCCTGGCCGGATTCGTAAAGGACAACGTTCCCGAGAGTGCCAGATCCTGGAGCAACAGCTACTACGATGAATATAACGAAGCTTATATATACGGAAGCGAACCCATAGTTGCGCCTGAAGTGGATGTTGTTGCCGTCGCACCGGTAAAGGGAGACAAGGTCGTTGACGGCAGTGATATAGCAGCTTACGTCACCTGTGGCAGCATGTCCGATTATATTTATACACTGGCAGCTGGAAAAGATTGCACGGCTATCTTAGGTCTGCCTTCGGCTGACGGACGCGGCCCCATGTTTACCCTTGATACATCAGTCGCAGTCTCTGCTCAGGCCGAAAACATCGATGCATGCGGCGAATTCATAAAGATCCTCTTGTCAGATGAAGTCCAGCTTGAACTTGCCATGAACGACGATTTCGTGCTCAGCCGCGATGCATTCAGACAGGGAGCGGCCAAAGCCGTCGAATACTATAACGGCGACGGCGGATATGACATTTTCGGTTACGATGAACTTACCGGAAGACCTGCCAACAACGGAATGGTATTCAGTGATAAGAACATAACCGACATGGAGAATAACATTCAGAACTGCTCAAGGATCTACGCGCCGGATGCAACGATAAACCTGATCCTGATCGAAGAGATGCCCGCATACTTCATGGGCCAGAAGAGCCTTGAAGATGTAATCGCTATCGCACAGGACAGAGTACAGAAGGTGCTTGCCGAGAGAGGATGATGTTTTCGGGCATCGAAAAACCACAGGCAGCCTGAAAGATCACCCGGAAAACTGTTGCGGATTTTGTCACACAAAAAATAAGCAGATATAAATAATTCGGGGTGCCTCGCTTGAGACACCCCGTTAACATTGCGATTGTGATCTAAGATCAGACTGCAGGCTTAGCAGCAGGTCTTGTGGGAGCAGCCTCAGATCCCGGTCTGACAGCGGGTCTCATGGGTGCTTCGCTGGCCGCGGGTGCAGCAGCTGCAGGTTCACTAACAGCTGTCTCAACAGGCTTTGCAGGTGCAGGATCAACGATGCCTGCAGCAGCTCTGAGCTTAGCGATCTCTTCAGCCTTGGCAGCAGCGATACGTGCTTCTTCCTCAGCCTTGGCAGCAGCAGCCTTAGCCTTCTCTTCTGCGAGGAGAGCAGCCTGTCTTGCTTCTTCAGCCTTGGCAGCAGCAAGTCTTGCTTCTTCGATAGCCTTCTCTGCGGCGAGGCGAGCTTCCTTCTCGGCCTTTTCTGCAGCGATACGTGCATCTTCTTCGGCCTTCATCTGGTTTGCGGAATCGAGATCTTCCTGAGCCTTGGCGAGTGCGAGCTTGGCAGCTTCATATTCAGCGGAAGCAACTTCTTCTTCCTTTGTTGCAGTGATAACTGCAGCCTTGGAATCCATCTCAACCTTCTCGGCTTCGACTCTTGCTCTCTCATCAGCCTTTCTGCGCTCTGTGATCTTAGCTTCTTCAGCTGTGAGAGCGGCAGCAGCCTTCTCTTCTTCTTCAGCCTTTGCAACAGCTGCTCTTGCGAGTTCTTCAGCCTTGTTTGCAGCCTGTCTTGCTTCTTCAGCACGCTTGACTGCAGCAAGTGTTGCTTCCTTGGCGATGTTTTCCTTGGTAATCGTAGCTTCCTCAGCCTTACGTGCCGTAAGGAGTGCTTCTTCGGCAGCTGTTACTGCGCTTCTGCATTCAACAACTTTAGCTGTGGCGGCTTTTGCCTTCTGGCTTGCGCGGCGCTCTTCATTCTGAGCTCTGAGAGCAACAGACTGGGCAAGAGCCAATGCTGACTGTGCAGCGCTTCTTGCCGGCTGAGGTGTTACACGCTCACGCTCGCGCTCAACAACAGGCTTGCCTTCAACTGTGCCTGATTCTTTGACTTCTGCGATGTACTGCGCATGGTTAACTGATGCAGACTTAGGACGCTTGATCGGAGGTTTTAATCCGACAGGAGTAATTCCGTTCTTATCGGATTCGCCTTTCTGCTCTTCCTTACGTCTTGCTTCTGCAGCTTTACGCATCTCGATCTGAGCCTTAGCAGCTTCAGCACGCTCTCTTGCGAGCTGAGCGGCAGCAGAATTGGATGCAGTGTGTGTGCTGTTACCCGAACGTCCGGATGTCTGAAGGTTAACAACATTGCCGGAAGGTCTGACGTTCGGCTGAACATTAGACTGTCCGGCACCCTGAGTAGCAAGGCCGCCGTTCATGCTGTCTTTACCCTTAAATACGTTACCCAAAATGTTTGCCATCCCTGTGCCCCCCGAATGTCAAGCTTTTGTAAAGATTTTGTTAATTCTCATTACTTTATTTATTATACGTGGCTTGTCAATTTTTTCAAGACATTTTGACTTATCGCACGCCGTTTTTTGAGGACAGATTTGTGCAGATAGGCAAGTTTTCGAAAAGTTTTAGTACAAATTGCAAAAACGGTTCTTCTTTGGTTTAGAAATACTTTACACGGGGTTTAGCGGAGTGTATAATCACGCACATTATTGGTTTAGTGTCAGTAAACTCTTGGTTTAGGACAGGCAAGGCTATGGAAATCGGATCAAAGATCAAAAATCTCAGGTTACAAAAGGGTCTCACCCAGGAAGAACTCGCAGACAGATGCGAGCTTTCCAAGGGTTTTATCTCGCTTCTGGAGAGCGATAAGACATCTCCTTCAATTGCGACCCTTGAGGATATCCTTAATGCAGTCGGAACTGATTTCGCCCACTTCTTCAGGGAAGAGTCAGGCCAGAGAGTCGTTTTCGGCAAGGAAGATTTCTCGGTAAAGCAGGATCAGGAATTAAAGAACGAGATCTGCTGGCTCATCCCCAACGCACAGAAGAATGAGATGGAGCCGATCCTTGTCACTATCGAACCCGGCGGTTCGACTTATCCGGATAATCCCCACGAGGGCGAAGAGTTCGGATATGTGTTGGAAGGCACGATAACCGTGGTCATTGACGAAGAAAGACATCAGGTTAAGAAGGGCGAGAGCTTTTATCTTGAATGCGACAAGCCCCACTTCCTTGAGAACAACACCGGCCGTCAGGCGAAAGCAATATGGATCTCTTCGCCGCCGAGTTTTTGAGAAACGATCACCGACAGAATTTCCTAAAGGGGTAAAGATAAATGGCATATAACCAGATCCTTCCGGACGATACAGGCAGCGAGCACATCATTGAGATCAAAGATCTGTGCAAGAGCTTTGATGGCACAAAGGTGTTAAAGAATATTACTTTCTATATTAGAAACAACGAATTCATTACGCTTCTCGGACCTTCCGGATGCGGTAAGTCCACGACGCTCCGTATCATCGCAGGATTTGAGACAGCCGATTCCGGCATCGTGAACTTCGAAGGCAAGGACTTAAAGAGCGTTCCTGCCAATAAGCGCAACATCAATACCGTATTCCAGAGATATGCTTTGTTCCCGCACCTCAATGTTTTTGATAACGTGGCATTCGGACTCAAGATCAAGAAGGTAAATAAAAAGGAGATCGAGCAGAGAGTTAACAAGGCGCTGGAAACAGTAGGACTTAATAACTATGGCGAGAGATATATCGACCAGCTCTCCGGCGGACAGATGCAGAGAGTTGCCATAGCAAGAGCCATCGTTAACCGCCCGAGGATCCTTCTTCTGGACGAGCCTTTGGGAGCACTGGACCTCAAGATGCGTAAGGAGATGCAGATAGAGCTTAAGGAGATGCAGAGAGAACTCGGCATCACTTTCGTTTACGTTACGCACGACCAGGAAGAGGCGCTCACGATGTCCGACACGATCATAGTCATGAAGGACGGCGTCATCCAGCAGATCGGCACACCGATCGATATCTACAATGAACCCAAGAACGCATATGTCGCTGACTTTATCGGCGAATCCAATATCGTTGCGGGCACCATGAAGAAGGACAATGAAGTAGTTCTTTCAAGCGGCATCACGTTCAAGTGCGTCGACCCGCTTTTCCCAGAATTCACGGAAGGCATCGCAAATCTTGTCGACGTCGTTATCAGACCTGAGGACTTCTATGTAGACGAAGAGGCTGAAGGCAGGATCAACGGAACGGTTGAGTCCCTCGTATTCAAGGGCGTTCACTACGAGATGATCGTTAAATCCGATGACGGAATCGAGTGGCTTGTACAGAACGTCGATCCTTCTGCAGTAGGAAGCAGAGTCGGTCTTTATGTTGATCCCGACGATATCCAGATCATGAGAAGATCAGAACTCTCGCCCGAGTTCGGCAGCTTCGGCATCAAGCACCAGGCAGCTGAAGAGAGCAGCGAGGCAAAGGAAGCAAAGTCTAACAGCATCGGCGAGAATGTCGTCGAGGAAGCAGATATCAAAAAAGACGAAGACGCTGAAGAAAGTGCAGAGGTTGAGAAAGAGGACTAATGACTGAACTCAAAGCCAGATTAAAGGTTATGCCGGTTCATGCGTTTGTCATGATCTTCGCTGCCCTCTACTCATTTGCAAGCATCTTCATCCCGATGTTTGAATTATTCGTGCAGTATGTGCCTTACCGTACATACTCACTTTTCTCGCTCCTTTTATATCCGAGGGTCTTCACCAGGATCAGGAGCGGCTCCGTAGATCTTAATTTCCAGAGCTTTGCAGCATGGGCATTTGTAATAACGATCGTGCTCGCAGTTGCAGCGCTTACGCTTTCTCTCAGCTATCCGTTCTACTACAACTCAAGCAAGAAGAGAAAGATCGGTTATTTCAGCGTTCTGGTGCTCTTCATCGGACGCGCTGCATGCCATGTCATCACGCTGTCCAAGATGGTCTCTGAAGAGATGATCAGCAGCAATGACTTAACACCCCAGAGGCTTTATGTCGCACAGTCTTTTGCAGGCAACCTCTTGGTAATCGTGCTCTTCATCGGTGCGGCAGCATGCCTTTACGGTGCTTTGAATCTCAAGATGAACTACAAGATCTTTGCATATCCTTACATTGCATGGATCGTTGTATTTACCATCCTGCCTCTGATCCTCATCCTCTTCAGAGCTTTCTTCAAGAAGGCAGCAGGCGGCGGATATGAGTTCACAACTGCAGGCTTCCAGGTCCTTTTCCAGAACAAGACCGTCACGACCAGATTCTACGGCATTGACGTTACTTTGCAGGAATACTTTTCGATCTTCTTAAGAAGCCTCGATTATGCGGTCTGGACGACGATCGGATGCCTCCTTCTGGGCTATCCGGCAAGCTATATCCTTGCGAGAAGATCCAAGCTCAAGAGACAGAGCGGATCCAGACTTCTTATGCTTTTCGTATTGCCGATGTGGATGAACACGATGCTCAGGACTTACGCGTGGCGTGCATTCTTCAGTGAGACGGGCGTATTCAACACGGTCTTCCAGCAGATCGGCCTTATCGACGCGCCCATCATGTTCCTTAAGAACGAAGTATTTGCAGACATCATCACGAAGCTCGTCATGACAAATGACTTCCTGCCGTTCATGATCCTGCCTCTTTACTCCGTGCTCGTTAAGCTCGACGACAGCTTATCGGAGGCGGCGTACGACCTCGGCGCGACCAAGGCTCAGACGTTCTTCAAGGTCACATTCCCTCTGTCATTGCCGGGCGTCATCTCCGGTATCCAGATGGTATTTATGCCTTCGCTGACGTTCTACATGATCCCCGATATCCTTAACGAGGGCTCGAAAACGACGATCGGCAACACCGTCCAGAACTTCATCTTAAATGAAAGTACGACATACAATCAGGCGGGCAACGTTCTGTCACTGCTCCTCCTCATATTCGTTCTCATAACAATGGGAATCCTGCGCGGCCAGGACAAAGAGGCCGGAGGAGGTATGGCATTATGAGATTTATTAAAAAGATCGTACCCGACATCTACCTCGGTCTGCTCCTGATCTTCATCTATCTTCCGATAGTTATCCTGATCGTGTACTCATTTAACTCACTGCCCAAGTCTTTCATCTGGGGCGGCTTCACGCTCGATAACTACAAGAGCCTCTTCAAAGGTTCCGACGGAAGCGGCATTCTCGAATCACTCATTGAGACACTCAAGGTAGCAGCGATCGCCTCTGTCGCATCAACGGCTTTCGGCGTCGTAAGTTCTTTGGGACTTGCATACCTCAATAAGAAACTTCAGAACCTCGCCATGACGATGACATACGTTCCGAACGTTATGCCTGACCTCGTTACAGGTATCTCGTTCATGCTCCTGTTCTCGTTCCTCGGCGTCCAGAAGAGTGAGTTCACTTTGATCATGTCGCACATCGCACTCTGCGTGCCTTTTGCGATCTTATCAATCAGCCCGAAGATCAAGCAGCTCGACAAGAGTCTTACCGAAGCTGCAATGGATCTGGGCGCGACAAGATTCCAGACTTTAAGACTGGTTATCATTCCTGAGATCATGCCGGGTATCCTCTCTTCGGCTCTTCTCACATTCACGCTTTCGATCGATGATTACCTAATCAGTAACTTCAACGTCGACAGCTCGATCCAGACATTGCCCATGATGATCTACTCAATGGCAAAGCTCGGCGTCAATCCGAAGATGAACGCCCTGACGACACTGATGTTCGGCGCAGTGCTGATCCTCATGGTATTGTCCAATCTGTCATCGTTTAAGAAAGCCAAAAAATAACAATACGCCTTTTCACCGGGCAGGGTATGGGCCCGCGAAAATATGAACAAAGCTAATGAGCATAAAGGAGTGTAAAGAAATGAACAAGAACGTAAGGAAAGTAATTGCTTCTTTCACAGCATTCGTTATGGCAGGCTCCATGATCCTGTCCTGCGGCTGCTCCAAGAAACAGCAGCTCGTCATCTACAACTGGGGCGAGTACATCGCAGAAGATACGATCGCAAAGTTCGAAGCAAAGTATCCACAGTACGATGTAGTTTACAGAACATTTGAGACAAACGAGACAATGTACCCCAACCTCGAAAACGGTTATGACGTAATCATCCCTTCCGAGTACATGGTATGCCGTCTCATCGAAGAAGACTGGATCCAGCCCCTCGACTGGAACAAGCTTCCCAACGTTACAAAATACATGGACCCCATGTTCCGTGATGTAACATACACAGACAACGCAGAAGTATCAAGCCAGGTCCTCGATTACGCAGTACCTTATCTCTACTGCACGGTTGGTCTCGTTTACGATGCCAACAAGGTAACACTTCCCGAAGGCACAACAGACCCTGCAGTTATCTGGGACGTTCTCTTCAACACAGACAGCGGCCTCTCGATCGGCATGTACGATTCAATGCGTGAGTCCATCGGTACAGCACTTAACTACTATGGTTATTCCATCAACTCCATGAATGATGCAGAACTCCAGCAGGCTCTCGATCTTCTCGTTGCACAGAAGAGCGCTCTTCATCCCGCATACGGCGTAGATAACCTCAAGGACAAGATGGCAGCAGGCGAGCTCGCAGCATCCATCGCATGGTCCGGCGACCACATCGTAATGCTCGACAGAGTTGAGGAACTCGGCAACAACGACATCGACCTCCAGTTCGTTCTCCCTGAGGGCTCCAACTGGTCAGTAGACATGATGTGCGTTCCCACAAACTGCAAGAACTACGATGGCGCCATGGATTTCATCAACTTCATGTACGATCCCGACATCGCGCTTGAGAACTGCGAATACGTAGGCTATTCAACACCCAACACGGCAGCCAAGGACATGCTCGACCCTGAAGTTTCCGGCAACAAGTACTACTATCCCGACGAGGAAGTCTTCAGCTCATTGGAAGTTTATTACACATCAGATGCTCTTGAAGAAAGATACACAGAGATCTGGAACACAGTAAAAGCAAGTGCGTAAGCGTTTTGTAAATCCTTATCAGGCAGGCCACTCTCTAATTTGGGGGTGGCCTGTTTTTTGTATGAGTGTTCGCGTTTACTGACGGTTGTGATTGTTTGCTGTGGCTTGTTTTCGCTTTTTTGATAGCAAGTTGCAATTGTCTGCTCGAAAAATGGCCAACAATTGCACAAAATCGCGTTTTTATGCAATTGTTGATGGTTTTTTTGCGCAACAATTGCACAGGCAAAAATGAGAGCAGTCTCAATTTTCTTCAAAAAGTCTCATTTTCGAGCCCTGATTTTGAATTTGCTGCAATTCGCCCCCACAAGGTGGATCTACCGCTTTACACTGCAGTTATCACATGAACTGCGGGGTAATTCTTTATGGCTATTGATTTTCGAAGAGAATTGAATGCGCGATATGAGCTGATTACAAAAAGCATTGAGGATATAGAGAAGAAGAGCCAGTCATTCCCTGATGGCTGGATCAATACCAGATACCGCAAGGGTAAGACATATTATTATTTGGCTGGTTATAAATCTAAGGAGCAATATCTTACCCGGGAAGACACCACTCTCATCGAACAGCTGATCCAGAAGAACTATCTGAATAATGTTCTGAAGTACGCGAAAACAGAGCAGAAAGCGATCTTGAAAATGCTTGAGCTATATCCGGAAAAGATAGCCGAAGATGTCTATGACACTCTCCCGGAATGGCGGAAGCAGTACGCAACGCCCATCAATCTATGTGATGAAGAATATGCACAGAAGTGGATGAACACGCCCTATAAGCGCAAGCCGTTCAAGAAGGGCATGCCGAAGTTTTATACCCTCAAGGGCGAGTGCGTCAGGTCGAAGTCGGAGGCAATGATCGCAGACAGACTTTTTGCGCGAGGCATCCCTTATAGATATGAATGCCCGCTTAAGGTAGGGAACAAGATCATACACCCGGACTTCACTATTTTGAGGATGAGTGACAGGAAGATCCTGTATCACGAGCATTGTGGAAAGATGGATGATGCTGACTATAAAGAGAATATGGTCGAAAGGACCAATGATTATAGCGAGGCCGGCATCGTGCTGGGTGACAGGCTTTTCTATACGTTCGAGTCAGATATGACGCCGCTGGATATCAGGACGCTGGACAGGATCACTGAAATGCATTTCAGGTAGGGCTTACTTTTCAAATGATGCTGCGGCTTTTTCTGCAGTCAGTCTTCTCTTCTCGAGAGTCTTGTTGAACATCTCGTCTGCGGCAGAGGGGAACATGTCGTAGATGACTTTCGTGCCTTCTTCGGTGATGCCGCCTTTGGTTGCGACGCGGGTTACGACGTCGTTGAAAGACAAGTCTTTTTGGAGCATCAGGTCGCCGGTGGCGCTCATTGTGTTGAGGACCATTTTGACGATCTGCTCTTTGGGGATCTCGGTGTGGCCTTCTGCAGAGTTGCATATGACGTCGAAAATAGAAGCTATGAAGCCCGGCATGCAGCTTACGAGTTCGGAGCCCATGCCGACTTCGTTTTCGGGGAGTTCTATCACTTTGCCGAAAGAAGAGAGCAAGCCTGAAAGCAGGGTTTTATCTTCATCTGTAACGAGGCTGTTATAGCAGACGATCGTCTGTGAGCGGTCGATCTCGGCTGTGAGACTGGGGATGACTTTGGCAGTCCTGCAATTTACGAGCTTGGCGATCATGTCGAAAGTAATGCTGCCGTTAAGTGTCACGAGAAGCGCATCATCCTTAATAGAAGAACTGATCTCAGACAGGACTGTCTTCATGTCAGAAGGGCGCACGCATACGAAAACGATGTCTGCGGTACCTGCGAGCGTGGTATTGTCGCAGATGGTGGCTATGTACTTAGCTTCGGAAAGCTTTTCCGGAGTCCTGTTTGCGACCAGAAGGTCGTCTTTGGCGATGCCGGCATTACCGGAGAACTTCCAAAGCAGCATCTTGCCCATGCTTCCGTAACCTATTATCCCGATCTTCATGACTTCGTCCTCCTTTTGTGGAACTGTTGTTATTCTAATACAAAACCCGCTTCGGAAAAGCGGGTTTAACAGTGTTAAATGCCGTATTTACATGGTTTTTACTGTGCTGCGAAGAATGTGCCGACGTCGTCCTGATCGATGATCTTCTCGAGTGTCTGGACTGATGAACCGTCAGCGATGACGCCCATGATGCCGTTCTCAGTGACCTTGCTCATGGCTGTGATCTTTGTGGCCATGCCGCCTGTGCCGAGCCAGGAACCCTTGCCTGCTGTGAAGTCGAGCATGTCTTCAGTTACCTTATCGACGTAGGAAATACGTACGGCGTTAGGGTTCTCGCGCGGGTTGGAATCGTAAAGACCGTCAACGTCTGAGAGGATAACGAGCAGGTCGGCATTTGCGAGGACTGCAACATCAGCTGAAAGCGTGTCGTTGTCGCCGAATGTGCCGTTGTGCATGATCTCCGTTGTAGATACGGAGTCGTTCTCGTTGATGACGGGGATTATACGCATCTCGAGCAGAGTCTCGATGGTGTTTGTAACGTTAGCTCTTGTGAGTTTGTCTGTGATGCCGTCCTTTGTGAGGAGGATCTGGCCGCAGCGGTAAGAATACTCGGAAAAGCTTCTTGCGTAAGCATTCATGAGCTCGCACTGGCCAACGGAAGCGATGGCCTGCTTCTCACGTGTAGTGGTCGGGCGTTCCTTGAGGTCAAGGTAGCCGATGCCGACACCGATGGCGCCGGAGCTTACAAGGAGGACTTCCTTGCCGCGGTTCATAAGATCGGAGATGGAACGACAGAGCTTGTCGATGTTGCCGAGGTTCATTTTGCCGTTGTCGTATGTGAGAGTCGACGTACCGACTTTAACGACTATTCTTTTCGCAAAGTTGACCGGTGTACGTGATCCGCTGTATTTGCTCAAAGTAATTCTCCTTATCTTCTAATAATCAGACCAAACAAGAATAAACTCTTGCTTAATAAAATGCAAGGAAAGATTTATACCGGCCCCGGCTGTCCTGGTTGCTGACCCTGGTTCGGATCCTGGCCCGGTCCCGGAGGCGGGAGAGTAGGTGTCGGAGTAGGAGTTGCCACTACATGTACCGGACAGGGTTTATCGTCCGTCGGGCAGAGGTAGCTGCCTGAGACGAAGTAATCCGTGTAAACCTTGTTTCCTTCTGCTGCACGGCATGCATCCGTCGGATAGTAGCCTGAGGAACATATGGATTCGGTAACTATGGAGTCAGGCTTTTCGAAAGAGGCGCCCGGGAGATAAAGGTGGATGTGCTGCATACACCATACCCAGATCTTGATGGCGCTGTCCCAGTCGCACTGCGGGATCTCGGTCTGCCTCAGTCTGTTATCGTAGCCGTACCATACGGCAGCGGTGTAGTACGGCGTGAAGCCGCAGAACCACTTATCGATGTTATCTGATGTCGTACCTGTCTTGCCGCAGGTGTCGATGACTTCGCCGTCTTCATTCTCGATCTGGCCGGAACCCCAGTCGGAAGGAGTATTGTTGTTGACGACTGCCTTAAGGATATCTGCGATGAAGAAGCATGTTTCTTCGGAATATACGCGGTAGCTGATCGGGTCGGACTTAACGATGACGTTGCCTTCGGAGTCGAGAACCTGTGTGTATGCGTAAGGTTCGACATAGGTGCCGCCCGTTGCGAATGTATGGTAAGCGGCAGCCATCTCAAGAGTTGTCATACCCTTTGTAAAGCCGCCTACGGACTGTGAAGGGAATGCGCCTTCGGCAGTTCTGTCGATACCAACCTGCTTCAGGTACCAGAGAGCAGTATCGCCTCCGACTTCAGTCCAGAGCTCTGCAGCGATCGTGTTGAGTGAATATGTGAGAGCCGTTCTGATCGTGATCTCTCCGCTGTATGTACGGCCGTAGTTAACAGGCCAGTCAACGTCAGGCCTTGTAGGATCCAAATGCTTTGGTTCATCCCAGACTACGGTACCGGGAGCGATGAGGCCGAGCTCAAATGCCGGTCCGTAATCGAGAAGCGGCTTGATCGAAGAACCCGGGTTACGGTGCGTGGATACAGCACGGTTCAAAGACAGGTTCATTGTCTTCTCGCCATAGCCGCCCTGCATCGCCGCTATCGCGCCCGTTGCGTTGTTTATTACGACCATCGATGCGTTTGGCTTTTCCGGGTAGTCGGCTATCCTGTCCGGATCTTCCTGGAAAAGATCCCGGTCTTTGAATGCGTCGTCTAAGACCTCCTGGGGCCTTGGCTCAAGCGTCGTGTAGATATGGTAACCCCTGTTGTAAACGAGCGATGCGGCCAGGCTTCGGGAAATGCCTCTCTGCACAGCAATGTCGCCGATTACTTCGGAGATCGCGTACTCTACGAAATATGAATTGACCGTTGATGTGCGGTCCGTGCTTCTCTGCTTGAATTCAAGCTCGGTGTTGAGGGCTTCCTCGTACTCTTCCTCGGTGATCATGCCGAGTTCGTACATCTTGCCGAGGATAGTTCTCATTCTTCTCTGGGCATTTCTTCTGCCTGATTCTCTCAAAGGATTGTAGTAAGAAGGGCTCTTGGGGAGTCCTGCGATGAGAGCGCACTCAGGGAGTGTAAGTTCTGATGCGTTCTTTCCGAAATAGTTCATTGCGGCGGCCTGGACGCCGACATAGTTGTTGCCCATCGGCGCGAGGTTGATATAGAGTTCCAAGATTTCATCCTTTGAAAGGTTCTGCTCGAGCTGCATTGCGGAGAACCACTCCTGGACCTTACGTGAAGTGGAGTGCTCGTCCTGGCCGCTTATGAGCTTGACCGTTTGCTGTGTGATAGTGGAACCGCCGTGAGTAGCAGAACCGCCGTTTGCGATCGCCGAGATGAGCGCGCTGCCGATACGCTTGATGTCGATACCGGAATGCTCGCGAAAACGCTCATCCTCGATCGCTATGATCGCGTCATCAAGGTAAGTGTTTCTGATCTCGCTGTAGGATACGTAAATACGGTCAACGTTCTCGGAACCCGTGAGTTTTGCGATGACGTTGTTTTCGCTGTCATATACGAATGAAGTCTGTGATTCTTCTGCTGATGTGAGGTCGCCGATGGAGAGCGGCTTTGTTGTGGAAGCGTAGCCTAAGAGCATGCCTGCGCCGAATCCGCCGAAAGTGAAGAAGAGGCACAATACGGCAACAATACCGATCTTGAGGATGTCGCCTACGAAGCTGACGATCTCGTGAGTGAGGCTTCTGTTAAATCCGCATTTGGTCGGTTTGCCTTTGAGCTGGCTTCGAAGCTCGTCGGCAAGAGCACTGTTCTCGGGTGCTACGGGTCTTGTGGATCTTTGTTTTTTATCAACATTCGAGGGCAAGATTACCATCTCCTCTTATATTTCTTTTAATAGTACAACGACAATTTTACCACGATTTCATCTATAATTAAGTGACTATTGTGAGGCAAAGAGAAGGGACGGGAGCATTTTGGAGGTCACAGAGCTTACGATTACGGCCGTTGGCAGCGAAGGACAGGGCATAGGAAACCTGCCTTCCGGCAAGACCTGTTTTGTTCCAGGAGTATTCCCGGGTGAGGTCTGCACGGTTCAGATAGAATCCGAGACATCCAAATACGCCGTGGCTGGAGTTATAGAGCTCATCAAGGCTTCTCCCGACAGGATCTCGCCCTTTGTTCCTTCAGATGAAGTGTCCGGCGGACTGCCTTTCGCGTGCCTTTCCTACGAAGCGCAGCTTAAGATCAAGCAGACCCGTGTACGTGACTGCCTGATAAGGATCGGAGGCTTTGATCCAGCCTTTGTCGATGGTGTCATGAAGCCCATCCTGGCTTCTGACGATCCTTCAAGATACAGAAACCACATGCAGTACGCGATAAGGGACGGCAGGATAGGCCTGATCGTAGCCAAATCAGATGAGATAGGAAGTTACGACGGTAAGCTCATCGAATATGAGATCTTCGGCAAGATAAAAGATACCGTGGAAGAGGTCTTCGGCCGCGCGCCGACCAGGCTTTTCGACGGTCTGGTATTGAGAGGGTCTCTGAGGACCAATGAGATCCTTGCTGAGCTTACGAGTTCATCTAACCAGACCCACGAAGTCGTTATCAGGGATGCGAAGCAGTATATTGCTTCAACGGGCCTTAACGATGCGGTCCGCAAAACATGCGAAAAGGACGGCTTTAATCTCAACGGCCTTCTTCTCAGGATCAGTCCCAACAAGGTCTCGAAAAGAACCAGGACCGGCGTAAGGACCATAATCGAAGGCGTCGATTACTACGACGAGATCTTCTGCGGCAGAAAGTTCAGGATCAAGGCCGGATCGTTCTTCCAGGTAAACACAAGCCAGGCCGAAAAGCTTGCAAACAAAGCATCCGAAGCATGTGGCGGAGCATCCGTTATCTACGATCTTTACTGCGGATGCGGCACATTGGGTCTTGCGGTAAAGAAAAAGGGACAGAGCCTTTTCGGTATCGAAGTAGTACCTGAAGCAGTTGCTTCTGCAAAGATAAACCGCTCTCTTGCGCTTTCACAGGACGAAGCATCCGAGTGCGAATTCATTTGCAAAGACGTTCTTAAAGCGGACTTTGGTTCGCTGATAAAGAGCGGAAAGATCAAGGCGCCCGGCTGTGTTATCGTCGACCCGCCCAGAAAGGGTCTCGACATCGGCGTGGTCAAGAAGATCATGGAGCTCGGCGCACCTTCCGTCTGTTACATCTCATGTGATCCGGCCACGCTTGCAAGAGATCTCAAGATGCTGGCAAGAGAATATGAGATCCGGGAAGTAACACCTGCAGATCTTTTCCCGAATGTGGCACATGTTGAGACGGTCGTTCTTTTGTCCAAACTTTCAAGTGCACCCAAACTGGAAGTCAAGATCAACATGTCAGAACTTGATCTTACTGAGGCCGAAGCTAAGGCGACATATGATGAAATTCAGGATTACGTTAAGCAGCAGACGGGCTTGCACGTAACACACTTGAACATTGCACAAATAAAGAGAAAACACGGTATTATCGAGAGAGCAAACTATAATCTGCCTAAAAGCGAAAACTCCAGGCAGCCTAACTGTCCGCCTGAAAAGGAAAAAGCTATCGTTTCTGCCTTAAAACACTTCAAGATGATAGATTGATTATGCAACAATGCACACCTATGCAATTGTGCTTTCCCCTTTTTGTGTAGTGCATACATCCATTCTTCCCTTTAGTACTCACGTTTATTTTGCTGGCTAAAAATAAGGCTGATTGGCCTTCTTTTATTTTTGTCGTAGCTTCGTGAGAAGCCGGATCCATCGAACGGAGTGATAGGGACGGCTTTGAGCGAAGGCTCCAAGCGGTAGCGCGGAAGGAGTAGGAACACTTATTAATGGAGAGTTGTGAATCGGTGAGTGTTTTAAACTCGCAGAGTTTTAAACGCGAACTGTTCTCAACTCGTAATGAATGGTTTTTTATCCTATGACGGATTTCCTACAATGAATGCATGCAAACTAGGGTAACACACACGATGCTAAGTCGAGCGAGTGGCCCACTAATATGTTTAGAACTGAATCATCTGAGAAAATACTAATCATTAGTCCTTGCCAAATATAGACCTTACTTGCCAGTATGTTTTTCAATCTGTTATGGATGTTTAAAACGTGTTATAAAGAAATATCTATTATCCTCATTATTAATTCACAGATAATTACAAATTTGAATAAAAACAATATGCTAAAATAATAGAATAATTTAAGAAAGGGGCTTGAAACGCATGTTGAACCGGGCGATGCTTTTAAGCACAG
>JAFRJV010000149.1 GCA_017432075.1 Mogibacterium sp.
ACCGATTCTGCACATTATACTAACCATCGTGTTTAATCTGCAGAATCGGCATCAAACAATTTGCCGCGGGATCTGGTTCAGCCTGCTAAACAGCAGCTTTTAATTCGCTGATTGGTATCGCGTTTAATGTGCCGGACAATAACCTTTCCCGGATCTTGATCTTTCAACCAAAGGAATCACTCCGTTGATTTCACACATCTTTCTGAGAGCATCTACCTCCTCATGCCATTCGTCATCATTATTAGCATAATCGCTGCTTTCAGCTCCCTTTTCATGATTATCGAAGTCAAACACAAGGAATCGACTGTGTTTTGTTTGAGCAACCGAATTGTATCGCCCTCAGAACCTTCATAAAACACCGGAAATCCTAAATGCAGCTGCTTTAAGATGCGTCCGTCTTCCTGTCTTTCAGGGTACAATTCAATCTCGTCGATGAAATCTCTCATGAACCTCTTCTTTTCGAGATCGGTCATCTTAAAGTACATTCTATCAAAACTCAGGAGAACTTTATAGAGCTCATCTGCAGTAATTTTCTTTCCATAGGCTCCGCTGATCTTCTCTTCGATTTCAGCTATCGTGTCCTCCAGCTCTGATATCCGGTCGTACAGGATATCCAGTCTGTCGTGCATATCCTGATACTTCCTGTCATAGTGCTTGTCGTTTACATCCAGCCTGTCCAGCATCTCCGCCAGCTTCTTCTTCGCTCCCACGACCTGACGAAGCTGCTCCCTGACCTGATCCCTCTCAGCTTCCAGTGATGAAACATCTACCTTTTCGTCCATCTTCATCACCATGTAATCCTTGAACTGCGGATCCGCCACCATGTCCAGGATGATCTGCTCTACCTGGCTGTTAAGCTCCACCTGACTCAGCACCAGTCGGAAATCACAGAAATGCGTTTCGTCTATCTTTGTACGGTGCAGGCACTTATAATACCAGTCATCTTTGTATTCGCCGGACTTCTTGTTCTTACGCCGTCTGACAGTTCCCACAAGACTCCGGCCGCAGATCGGACATTTGATGATACCCGTCAGAATGTGCTCATGATCCATGCTGTGCGTCTTATTCCATTTGACGCCGGTATCTTTTCGCCTCAGCCTTGTCGCCTCCCAGAGATCCCGGTCTATGATTGCCTCGTGCATCCCATCAACAACCATATAATCATCAGCCATGACTCGCTTATATTCATCCCTGCTGCCTTTGACCTTTTCGGTCTTATGCCTTCCGTAAACGATCTTTCCGGTATAAACGGGATTATCAAGGATCTTCATTATAAAACTTCTGGCGAAATAATTCAGTTCCTTCTTCTTTACCTTCTTTTTCGTATATCCGTGCTGATTCAGATAATCACAGATTCGGTCTGCTCCAAGCCCCTCATGAGCAAACTTTGTGAAGATGATCTTTACGATCTCCGCCTCTTCCGGATTGACGATCAGCGTGCTGTTCTTGGAATCCAGCGTGTACCCGAATGGAGCCTGCCCGCCGTTCCACTTGCCCTCTCTGGCTTTCTGGCGGCGTCCTTCCATCGTCTGTACCAGAATGTTTTCTCTTTCTATTTCGGCAACAGCAGACAGAACCGTAATAGTCAACTTACCGGAATCCTTGGAAGAATCAATCCCGTCTTCCACGCAGATCAGGTTTACACCGAAATCTTGTATATACTGAAGGGAATTAAGAACATCCGCCGCATTTCGTCCGAATCTCGAAAGCTTGAATACAAGGATGAAATCCACTCCGTCACGATCCTCAGCCACATCATTCAGCATCTGGGAAAACTCTGGTCTTCCAGTGATATTCTTACCGGACTTTCCTGCGTCGCAGTATTCCCTGACTATCTCTATATCCTGAAAATCCGCGAACTTCGTCAGCCTCTCCCTCTGAGCTTCAAGGCTGTAGCCCTCCACCTGCATTGAGGTGGATACCCTTATGTAGATATAACACTTCAGCTTTTTCTTCTTCATACTGCCGCCTCCATATACTCTGTGTCTTCTGTCAGCATCCTGAATGCCTTCAGCGCATCCATGATAGCCAGTTCCTTTTCAACCGGGCATACCGGCACGTGATTCTTGTTCTGTTCCGGCTTGTTGTAAGCAATCCCGACATCAATGCCGTATTTCCGTTTTATCTGAGCGATATATAATGATGAAACCTTCATTCCCGTATGCTCCAGTACATATGCCCTTATTTCGGCATAGGTCGCTTTCGCTTCCGCTACCGTCACCTGTACCTCGCTGCAATCCAGCACAAAGGCGATTTCATCATCAGGCTCATCCTCGGCTCCTATCCAAGTCTCGATTGTATCCGTCTCACCGTACCGAACAGGGAATCGGAAATAAATGCTTTTCAGTACCCTCCCGTCTTCCTGCTCTTCCGGATAAACCTCTATCCGTTCGATAAACTGACGGTACAGTTCCCTTTGTTCCTCGGAAGTCAGTTTTTCGTAGAATTTTCCGAAATTCTTCAGGATCTTCTTTATCCCTTCAATAGAGCTGACACCCTGCCTGGCTTCACTGCACTTTTTCTTTATCTTCTTAAGCGATAACTCTAGGGATTCTATCCTGTCATAGATATCATCCATCTCAGCCTGGATCCGCTCATATTCCGTATCGTAGTCGTCAGATAATACATCCAGATTATCAAGCTCCGCTCCGACGCGGTTCTTCTCATGTTCCTGATGATACAGATCCTTGCGGATTTCCTTCATCCGCTTCTCATAAGCCTCTACAGATTCATCACCGCCGGCAGCCATCGCCATTGCCTTTTCAAATGCCGGATGAGCCGCCAGATTACTGACAATCTCAAATACCGCAGAATCGATCTTCGCCTGGTTATAAGTATGCTTGAACTCGCAAGTCCTTCCGGCTGATTTCCTGTAGTAACGACAGGAATAATAATGAATGGTCTTGTAATGACCGCCGCGGTTTTTATTGACATGCTTGTTCTTCGTTGCAATAAGACCGTTCCCGCAGGCGGGGCATTTGATCAGACCGGATAGCAGGCTCACGCGATCAGGTTCATCCACCTTTTCCTGTCTTCCGGAAGAAGCCTCCCGCTTTTCCCGTGCCTGCTGCCACAGATCTTCATCTATGATTGCCTCATGGATCCCGTCAACCTCAACCGCATCTTTCGGATTCTTCCTTATGCCCTTGATATTTGTCCTGCGGAAATAATTGATCTTTCCGTGATAAGTTGGATTATCAAGGACATTCACGATGAAGTCATATGTGAACGGCTTTACTTCGCCCTTGCTGATTCGGCTGTATCCGTTGTTGTTCAGCCAGATCGCAACTCCATTCAGTGTTCCGTCATCCTGTATATACCGGTCAAAGATCAGCTTCACAATTTCTGCCTCTTCCGGCTCTACTACCAGTTCCTTATTAACACTGCGGTATCCATAAGGAGCAGGTCCTCCAGGCCATCCGCCGTTAAGAATCTTCTGCATCTTACCAGCCATGAACTGAACATTGATGTTCTCACGCTCGATCTCTGCCACGGCAGACAGAATTGTCAGCGTCAGCTTTCCGCCCGGCGTAGAACTGTCAATGGCGTCTTCCACACAGATCAGATCAACCTCATAATCTTCCAGAAGCTGAAGGGACTTCAGTATGTCCGCCGCATTCCGTCCGAACCTGGACAACTTGAACACCAGAACAAAAGAGATATTGTCCTTCTCGCTGGATATATCATCCAGCATCTGCAGGAATGCCGGTCTTCCGACTATGCTCTTTCCGGATTTTCCCGCATCGCAGTATTCACCGGCTATTTCAAGGTTCTTATAGTCCGCATACTCGCGGAGGCGTTCCTGTTGTGCCTCCAGGCTGTACCCTTCCGTCTGAGCTGCCGTAGAGACTCGCGTGTAGATATAGCATTTCTTCTTTCTCACCGTATCCCTCCCTTCGGTTGCTCATCGTCACACAGTACCTCGGAACTTCATTATGTCGGGCTTTGATAGGTTTGTCAGCGCCCCTTTTGAAGTTTTTTCACCACCCAAAAATCGCCGGATCACAGATCTGTGTCCGACGATTCCTGTTCCTGCTTCTCTGCTGCCGCATGTTCCTCAGCCTCTATCTCTTCCAGAACCTCTTTCCCGTACTTTTCTATCATTTCCACCAGAAAATTCGCACAGCGTTCCATATTAGCCTTTGCCTTCGGACTAAGCTCTGCAGGCTTAACTCCGTCCTTATATTCCAGGATAAACATACCTTAGACCTCCTTTGGCTTTTCTGGAGGTCTAGGTATGAGTTTGGGCTGTTTTCCGATTTTTGAGCAAAAAAATAACGGCCGGTAGAGAAATCAATCCCCACCGACCGTCATTCTTAAACTCTCTTCACAAAATCCAGACTGATCCATCCGATTCCGCTCTTCAGTTTCCCCCACATCGAAGCACCTGCTCCGGAAGATATCTGAACTATCGTGAACACACCCGGTTCAATAAAGCGAACCCTCTTGTAGTTCGTACCGGGGCCAGACCTGATATTCAGATCAGAGATACTGACCTTCACCAGAAACGGCACCTTCTCCGCAGTCTTCGGCTCATACACCACGTTGCCGTCAGCATCGAACACCTTATATCCCGGATTCTGATCCGCGCATTTCTTCGCATTGTCCAGAATCTTATAAGCGCCCTTCTGGCTCTTGCTGTCAGTCCAACTCTTACGGACGCGGTACCAACGGATCACTTCACCGCCGCCGGAATCCTTCGCGTCATACTGCGTCAGGTTCCACTTCTCGATGATGGAGCAGAGCTTTTCCACATAAGTCAAGCTTGTGGCGTAACCGCCGTCCTTGATGATCTGCACAGCCTTCTTATAATCCGTGCATCCCTTCAATCCATCATACCTGAGCTTCTTTCCGTTCTTCGCCCCAAGCAGATAAGCGGAATGATCGGCAATCGAATCCTCAATGCAGGGATATTTGCGGAAATCCGCCGTGATCGTCTCATAGCTTCCGTCCGTGTGCTGTTCCTGCGTCTTCTTCGTGTACTTACTCTTTCCATCCCAACTGGAACCGCTCCAAGTGTTCCCGGACAGGCTGCACTTCATCCCGAAAATATTGTTGGCATTCTGCGCAAGCTCGCTCTTGCCGTACCCGGATTCCAGAATGAACTGAGCTAGCGATACCGATGCCAGGATGCCGCTCTTCTTCATGTCAGCCGTGAAAAGCGCACCGGCCTTCTTGATCGCATCCGCCTCGGACAGATCCTTCAGCACAGCCGCCTGCGTACCCTTTGATGCAGAACCACCGCCAGAACCCGAATCTGATCCCTGCAGAGCCTTCGTCACCTTCTCAGCCAGATCACCCATCCTCGCGTACATCCAGTTACCCGGACAGCTTTTATTCGCAAACCACCTGTGAACCGTCAGAATCATCTCGCCGCTCTGCGGGGAATAATTCAGCGTCTTATCCTTATCCCCGAACCAGATTAGCTTGTTCTTGCCGTTACGCTTGCAGATATCGACACAAAGCTCGATCAGCCTCTGATAAACGATATCCCTGAAAGCATAAGGCTCCGTGGTATCGGACGCACACTCGATCGTGATCGCCCTCTGGTCATTCGCTCCGGAAGAGGAACACCACGAACGGTTCTTCTCTTCCACATACATCCCGACACGCCCGTCCTTGTCGATTCCGTAATTGCTGGATGCCTGTGTGCTGCTCTTATAAAACCAGTCACCCAAACCTTCCGCCGTACACTGGCCGACCACGCAATGAGGCGTGATCCTATCAATCGCCATCGTCCTCTGCCCGGAATGATTCGGGGATAACTTCGTATAAACTACCATCGGACTATTCGTGTATCCCATTACTTCTCACCATCCTTCTTCTCATCGGAATCTTCCTTTTCAGCCCTGTCGTGGAGCTGTTCCAAAACCTTATGCAGCTTCGTAGGAATCGGAAGCCCCAGATACGCTGCATTCTCCACTACCGAAAGCCCTTCATTGCTCAGGTAAAAGAAAATGATCGCAGTTCTCAGCACTCCGGTCTCTCCAAAGATCTGAACATCCAGAAGGTGTCCGATGCCTACCAGTGCAAAAATAAGAACCTTCCTGCAGATTCCCTTGAACCCCACGGCAGACGAAAGCTTCTTATCCGCCACCGCGCACATGATCCCAGTGATGTAGTCCAACACCACAAAAGCCAGAAGCGCATAAAGCAGACCGTCACATCCTCCAAGGAAATACCCAAGCCAACCACCTACCGCCGCAAAGATTGCCTGAATCACATTCCAAAACTCTTTCATCGCAAATCCCTCCATTTCGTTGCAAACTAAAAGGGACAGCCGAAGCCATCCCCTCAAAACAGTTATTCAGTTGCCCGAAGCCTTACACCGTCTGCTCCGTCAGTGTATAAGTGATCTTCATTGTCTTATCCGCATTCTTCACCACCGCCTGACTCAGATTGCAGATGGTAGCCAGATACGGAGTCAGGATCCATGTGTACCTGTACTGGTTCAAATAAGCGCCGCCCCAGGCAAAGACATATTCCTTATACCGGAAGAACGGTGTGGAAACATTCCCGCATCTCTCCCCGGCAAATGTTGCGATCACGTTATCATTCACATCAATCTCAAAATCATAAGCCACGATAATGTCATTGATGATGGACATGCAGCAATCACAGCTTCCTGTCTCGCCCAGACACTTCATGGTTGATGTGAATCCCAGGCTGATCAGAGTCACATCCGTGCTGTTGGAGATGTTAATCTTGTAAACACCGGTCTTGTCATAAGACGGCACATACAGATATCCATTCCTTACCACAGCACTTCTGTTTCCGGACGGATAACTCGATCCCTCCTTGAAGCTTCCCATCGTCATCAGCGTTGCATTGGAAAGCGTCCACTGACCTTCCGTAAATGTATAGTCGCTCTTCCTGATCTTGATCCAGAGCACCGTTGCGCTGCCGGAGGAATTTCCCTGATTGGCAAATCCATACCAGTACCCATCGCCGCCATCCATAAAGATTCCATACGGCGTATAGCTTCCGTAGAAATGGAAGGTGCTGCACTGGAGAACTGTTGTATCTTCCAAAGTCAGCGTAGAATCATCCAGCTTCTCATTCAGGCCGATATCGAATACCGGAATCCTGTACCTTTTGATTGTGACAGTGTTGCTTGCATAGCAAAGCGCATACAGCTTCGCATTCTCAAAATCCACCGTCACACAGCGGAACAGATCATTGATGAAGCCATCCCCATCATCCAGGCTGACCTTCTTAATCTGAAGCAGAGTGCTGTCCACCGCCACTTCAGATCCGTAAGCATTAGCCCCACCATGTTTTGATGTCAAACCAACCGCCGCAATTGTTCCATTCCCCTGCGAAGGCGTAAACTCCCAGACAAACTTGAACCCATCCGACAGCTTCATACTCTCTGTCAGGTTCATGCTGCCCCTCTTCGTGTTAGCCGTGGCATTAACATCATTACTGGCATAAGCCACCGGCAGATTCGTTGACGGTAGATAAAGGTTATCTGCCTGCTCCGTAATGGAACTCGGAAAAAGCAGGATGCCTCCGATCATATTCGGACAGATCGGAAGCAGCTCTTCATTCCAAGTCAGCGAATCATCATATTGTCCGCCGGCTTTATACATGACACCCATCGGATTTACTCCAAGAATGTCATTGACGGCATTGGTTACCATGTTGGTCTCCGATACCGTCTCCACAACACCAGTATTCACATCTTCCAGTTCCAAGACCAGATTTCCTGTATATCTCTTCATAAAAGCCTCCTAACTATTGCTTCCCGGCACATCTACCGGCATGGCAAATCCGCCCACGCTTGTTCTTCCTGACTTCACATCCGAATAGAACCGCTTCACGGTCTCCTTGATCTCCCAGACATCACTCTCAGTAAATGTCTTCACCTGCAGCCTGTCAGTCTGAGAACCGTTTCCGATTCTAAACAGATCTACATACTCTTCAATATCGATCCTTCCATCCCATGCTGCAGAAGCGCCCATGCTCTGACCAGAAATAGAAGCGATACACATCCCTGTATCCACCGCAGCCGTGCCGCCTTCGCAGCGCATATAGACATTGAAGATATTCGTGTAGTTCGGCACCACATTCTCGATCGGATAATACAGAAGAATCGTATGCCTTCCTGAGTGCCAGTTCTCCTGTGGATAATGCACCGGGATCATCTGGTCATTGAACTCAAAGGAAAAGATTACATCCGCATGACCGTCCTCCTGCCAGTTCATAGGAAGCGACACCGTTATGGTCTGCTCTTCCGTATTGCCGATCACCACCGGTTCTTCTTCAGGATCATCCGGATCCACCGGCAGATCATCAACCGGGACAGACGGAATCACTACATCCCCGGATGCCGTCACAGATCTTGTCACCGGCTGAGCCGTTACATCCACGATCACCAGCCCGAAGAACTGAGCATGGTTCGCTTCCGTGGTGGCAAACTCAATGGAAATGATCTTCGTATCCACATCCGCTACCGTGAATGCCGATGCATTGGTGAAGGTATGGATCCCGATCTTCCCTGCCTCGATCTGAGCCAGAAGCCCGGAGATATTTTTGTCATTCTTACTCTTC
>JAFRJV010000150.1 GCA_017432075.1 Mogibacterium sp.
AAGCTTACAGAAAAAAGAAGAAGTAACAGACAAAAGCGCGGTTGGCAGACCGGCTTACACGTTGCACGTGTCACGCGAGGAATGTAAGGGCTATGCCCGTAAATAGAACAACCCCGCGTTTGACGCGGGGATGTGTTTTATATATCTGATATATGCGCGGACGTGGTGGAACTGGCAGACACGCAAGATTTAGGTTCTTGTGCTTAGGCGTGAAGGTTCGAGTCCTTTCGTCCGCACCACACGATCAGGCTTGGTAGCCTGATTTTTTTGTAGACGAAAGAACTCTCACCTACGGTTCCCCTCTGCGAGGACTAGCGCTTCGCGCGTCGGAGTCCTTTCGTCCGCACCACAGGTCAGGCTTAACAGCCTGATCTTTTTTAATTGTGGATAAACCGGGTCTGTAGTGGATAAGATGTAAAAAAACGATAATGAAAAATAATTTTTCTGTAACCCTCCGGAACCATTGAGATTGCAAGGTGTTCAGCTCAGCATGAAATTGCCGGGGCTCTTTTTTTATGCCTCGAAAACATCAAATTCAGCATGATAATCGACATTTTTTCAACGGCTACATCTGTACAGTTTTTTCCGGGCATTTCCCGTATAGTTAGGGTCACAGGAGGGCGGGATGAGAATAGGGATCTTGATCAGAGACATTGAATACAGAGATGCTTTGGTACACAAACTGTCAACATACGATAATGATATATTTGTAAACATTATCAATGACAACATAAAAGATGCTTCAGGCAGCGTGATCCTTACGGACATACCACCATCAGAGCTTGAAAACAAGGTGCTGGAAGCACTGAGACCAAGGACGGTGTTCATTGCAGAATCAAAAAAGGAGATAAGAGAGGACTGCAGCTCTGTCTTCAAGTACAGCAGCATACCTGAAATGATCTCCGAATTATCAGTTGTATATAACCGCTGGCACGGTCTTGGCCCGGGTATTGATCATACAGCCAGGCTGATAACTGTATGCTGTGAATCGGATTCATATTCAGCAGAACGATGCAGATCCCTTGCTGCGCAGATAATCTACTCGCGCGGCGGAAGTGTGCTCATCCTACCGCTGTCATACATAAACGATTACGGAGTCAATGAAGTTCTGAGGAGCAACAGCCTTTCGAGACTGCTGTATTCGATACAGCGCGGCAGAGAGAAAGGCATAGAAGGCGTCACATATACTGACAGCTACGGAGTTTCTTCACTTCTTCTCAGTAAAGGACGGAATCCTGTCGCATATCTTGACGGGGATGAGATAAGAACGCTCATATTCGGCCTTTCTAAGCGGTTTGACACGATAATCGCGGACGCAGCTACATGCTTCAGACCTGAGAACATCGCTGTCATGAAAGAATCGGAAAAAGTGGTTTTCTTTGAAAGAGGCAGAAGAGTGACAGGGATCGAAGATATCCCCGGCGGGTTTGCACCGGGGAAGCTTATCAGGGTGAAGCTGACAGGCGGGACAGAAGATGTGATATCGATGGATGAATGCATGAAGAAGCTGTTCGGAACGGGGAGCAATGAAAGTATCAAGGGCAGAGACAGTAAGGAAATACGGAAATGAGATAGACAGGATCGTAAGGACGGTAAGGAAGTGGATCACGGAGAATGACATGCCTCCTGCTGAAGAAGATATTCTCACTAAATGCGAGGATGAGTTCTTCGGGTCGGATATCTCACTCAGAACAAGCTCGCATGAGACCGTAATGATCATTGACAGCCTGTGCAGGAGGCTGAGCGGGAGATACGGAATACTTACCGGACTGCTCGAAGATCCGCTTATAAACGAGATCATGGTGAACGGCCCTGAAAGGATATATGTCGAAAGAGAGAAGGTGCTCGTGAGAGTCGACGATGCGTTCACCTCATGTGAGGAACTCGAGGAGATGATAAGGATGTTCGCATCCGACGTTCACAGGGAGATAAATGAGGCGAATCCTATAGTTGACGCAAGGCTTCCAAGCGGTTTCAGAGTCAACGGCGTTCTGAGGAACATAGCACTGAACGGGCCGATACTGACAATAAGGAAGTTCAGGGAAAAAGAGATAGAGATGGATGAGCTGGTAGGATGCGCCAGCCTCTCAAGAGAATGTGCGGAAGACCTCGCTGCGCTCGTCAGAAGCGGCTACAATGTGTTTATAAGCGGCGGTACATCATCAGGCAAGACTACGTTTTTAAACGCTCTGACGGCATATATAGGACCTAATGAGAGGGTAATAACCATAGAGGACTCAGCTGAGCTGGTGATCAGCCATATAGAAAACAAGGTGCAGATGGAGTGCCGTGCGGCGAACTCCATAGGCAAGGGTGAGGTCAGCATGACACAGCTTATAAGGACGAGTCTCCGAATGAGGCCGGACAGGATAATCGTAGGAGAGGTAAGAGGCAAGGAAGTAATAGACATGGTCCAGGCAATGAATACAGGTCACGACGGAAGCATGTCCACCGGACACGGCAATTCCATAAGGGGCATGCTCAACAGACTTGAGACAATGTACCTGACTGACTCGCAGGTATCGGTTGATTCCGTAAGAAACCAGATAGCGAATGCCATAGACATCTTTGTGCATCTGAGACGTGATGCAAAAGGCAGACGTTACGTTGAGGAGGTAGCTGAGATGGACGATTATGACGGAAAGGATTACAAGCTCAATTACCTTTACAAAGCGGGAGAAGACGGAGTGCTGGCTCCTACAGGCAACAGGCTCCATGACAGGGAACGGCTGATAAGGTGCGGTTACGATTCAATGATGGCAGGTACAAAAGGGGCCTAGGTGACGAGCAATGACAGACTTGTCAAAATACGAATTCAGCAAAAGGGAAAATGTCGTTTTCTACAGCGGTCTGGCTGCTGCAGGCCTTATCATCTCATATCTAATGTACAGGAACATTCTGTTTGCTGCAGTGATAATACCATTTGCACCGAAAATCAAAGGCTTCGTCACAGATAGCATCATCAAAAGCAGACGAAGGAGATACATGGCGGAATTCAAGGACTTCCTCTTCATGGCATCTACAGCCATAGGAGCCGGACGTTCCATGAAGGATGCTATATCCGAGTCGATCCCGTCACTCCTGAACATTTACGGTAAAAGATCGATACTCGCAGGAGATCTTGAGAAAGCACACGAGAGAATGGAGACAGGAGGTGAGAATGATGTTGGCGTGCTGCGCGATCTGGCTGACGCGTCAGGCCTTGAAGACGTTAAGGATTTCGTTACGGTCTACTCGATCTGCAAGACGACCGGAGCGAGCCTGATAACGGCGCTGGGAAAAGCTGCGGGGGTAATCATGGAGAAGATGAGCATTGACAGGGAGATCGAAGAACTTGTCAGGCGAAAGGAAAGCGAAGGACTTGTCATTTTCGCGATGCCGGCGATAATAATACTTTTCCTTAACATGACTGCACCGGACTATATAGCTCCTCTCTATGAGACCATCGCCGGACGGATCATAATGACTGCCGTGCTGGCATCAAATATAGGGATATACGCAATGATACAGAGGATCACCGATGTCGAGATTTAAAGAGCTTCTTAAGGATAAAAAACTGATGTCCGGCATATATGCCGTGACACTTGTGACCGCACTCCTTATTCTGGCCCTTGTAGTGAAGGGACCCGAGGAAAGCGGGAAGCTCGTCGCAGACAGAAACGGAAGCATAGTCGGGATAAACAGAAGAAGTCTCGACAGAAGTGAGAGGTATGACCTAAGTATCGAGGTGGACAGTGAAGATAACAGCATTTCCCGTGATGTGACGCTGACGCTTCAGGCATCAGCAGACGGCCGCAGCAGAGCAGTAACGGATAAGGAAGAGAGCCGTGAAGCCGAAATAGATGCTGAAATAGACAATATGATAAGCAGCATAGAGTATTCAAGAGAAAAGAAAATAAAGCTTCCGTCAGAACTGCCTGACGGGACTCCGGTCAGATGGTTTGGCGCGGAGCGAAGTGCAGGACCGGTCATAGTGATAATACCGCTCATGTACGTGAGCCTGGTGGTACTGATGGCGGCAAATTCGCTGAAGGAAGACAGGACGGCAGCAGAAGAGCGAAGGTCTATCATGAGAGGACTGCCAAGATTCTGTAACCAGCTGTATCTGATGATGAACGCAGGACTCATACTCAGCGATGCATTTGACACCATAAGCGAAGGCTGCAGCATGAACAAAAGCGCAGGCTTATTTGAGAGAGATATAGCGGAGCTGAGAGAAGCTACAGATGGTCACCGCATAAGCACTGCACAGGTAATAAACGAATATGCAGTGAAGCACGATGTGAAAGAGCTGATCAGAATAGCGGCTATACTCACAGAGAATGAAAAAAGAGGAAGCGATGTGGTGGAAAGCCTGGAGCGTGAGAGCAGATATCTGTGGGAGGCGAGAAAGACCGTGGCAAGGGAGTGCGGCAAGTCGATAGACACAAAGATGTCATACCCGCTCGGACTGCTTCTGATAGTACTTATAGTCATAACGATGGCGCCTGCGCTTATGAACATATAGGAGAAAGGAGGGGAATGATGAAGAGGATAAGGACAAAAATCGCCGTATTGCTCGGCAACAAAAAAGGAATGGAGATGGTACAGGTGGCAATACTGGTGGCCATTGCGGTCGCAGTGGGGATCATATTTAAGTCATCCATAGTGGACTTCGTGAACCGCGTATTCGGCAACCTTGACGCTGCAGGTTTCTAGAGATGAATATTATCCGGTATCTGAGCAGTAAAAGGGGATCGCAGATGGTGGAAGCTGCAATATCCCTTCCGCTGATCATTATCACCGCAATGCTTATGATAAGACTTTTCGTGTTCTATCTGGATATCCTGACTACGGGGATAAAGGAGCACAGGGAAGCAATGAAGATGCAGGATGCCTACAGTGGTGTCATGATGCATACGTATGAGACGGAAAAAGAGATCGTTATGCTCAGAGGCGGGGTACTGAAGAGAAATGTGAGCAAAACAATAAATATAAAGGCATATCTTATAAACGAGGATTTTCTGGTAAGAAGCGGTGAAGCACTTGATTGAATCGGTCATTAATAAGAGGGGATCGTCACTCGTGATGCTTGCGATAATATTCACGGGATTCGCGATATGTATTGCCGGAGCAATAGGGGTATCAAGGCGTCTGGTCGTGAGCAGTGAGTGTGACATGTTCGGCAGGCTATGGACAAAAGCGATACTTTCCGAATATGACATACATCTTCTCGATGATTACTCCGTAATGGCATTTTTCGGAAACGACGATGAAGTGACGGATAAGCTGGACTCATATCTTAAATACTCTGCACAGGGAAAACTCGGAGCACACATAAAGGGTGCAAACGCGGACCTCACGGGCTATGAACTCGGAGATCCGGCAAACTTCAGAAAGGCACTAAGGCTCGGATTCGCAGGAAATGCAGCATCCGAAATAATATACGGAAGAGGAAGGACATACCGTGATCTTGATACTGGTGAAGGCTTTGATGAAGAGGGACGCGTTATTTGCAATCCTGTGGTCATAGACACGCTGCCGTCTCATGGAACAGGCGGCAGTGTGTCAGGTGAGGAACTCACGGAGAAAGCAAAGTCTGCAGGTGATGAAAGCGGCCTGAGAGGTATGCTGTCAGGGGCGGGTGCAGAGGTGATACTGCTGCAGAAGTGTTTCGATAACCATGTCACCAAATCAGATGACAAAAACCACTTATTGGTAAACGAATGGGAGTATGTGATACGCGGAAGCACGGATGATGAAGAAAACTACAGAGCCGTAAGAAAGAGACTGTTTATTGCAAGAAATGCGCTGAATCTGGCTGCTATATATAAGGATCCGGCAAAGGTGGAGCTTATTGTTTCTGTTGCTGAGACGATAAGCCCGGGGCCGCTGGGGCTGGTTACACAGGCTCTTATAGCTGAAGCATGGGCAGCTCTGGAAACAGAGGAAGATCTTGAGGATCTGTATCATGACAGACGTGTCCCCATATTGAAAACTCCTGAGCAATGGAAGACAGATATAGGGGCAGTACTGGGGTCTGACAAAGTTAAAGACAAGCTCGATGATGAATCAAGGAAAATGCTCGATGAAAAGCAGGAAGAGATAACAGGCCTTTCGGGGAAGATAAGCACTGTGACTCAATTCAAAAATGGTCTCAATTACGATGAATATCTTATGATAATGATATGTGCGCTGAATGATAATGTAAGACTGCTGAGGATAATGGATCTTATCCAGATAAACATGAAGTACAGGTACTACGCGGATTTCAACATGATGGAATATTACACGGGTGTCAGGTTCACTATAGAAGCAAACGGTAAAAGCCATGAGTTCGAAGATGCTTATAAATAAGAGGGGAAGCTATCTGCTTGAATCTGCGATCTCACTGCCTGTCTTTATCATTGCGGTAATAGTGATGAGCTCTGTGATACTGATGTATGCATGCATTGAGGATTGCACCTTCATAGCTGCCAATGAACTCAGACGCGGCGCGGCTGAAGCTGTCATTGCGGACACTTCGGTCGTGCTTCCTTACAGGATAAAAAAAGAGATAGAAAGCAATCACTCGCAGGTGCATTCAGCGAGACTGGTCGATGCAGGATTCAGGTGCGAAAGATGGGGTATAGATGAACTTCTGCTTATAGATATAAGGATGAGGCTCAGGACAAAAAACCCACTGGGCATAAAAGCAGAAGCGGATTATGACCTTTCGCTGGCAACGAGGGCATATGTTGGCCGTGAGCGTGATGAGAGCGGCATGACTGCTGAGGAGTTTGCTGATGAGGATGCTGAAGCGGTATACATTTTTCCAAAGAGAGGAGAAAAGTATCATTCAAAAGGATGCACTTTCCTGAGAGCGGCATCCACTTCTGCGGCACTTACAGGATCGATAAAAAGAAGGTACCGGGCATGTCCTCTCTGTCACAGCAGCAGTGTAGAGATCGGGGCATTGATATACTACTTCCCCTCAGACGGAGAAGACTATCATCTGCCCGGATGTCCTTCGCTGCAGAGAAACTATATAGAAATCGACAGGGATACCGCACGCAGGCGGGGATATACGGCATGCAGCAAGTGCGGCGGATAGAAAGGAGGGATACATGCAAAGGATAAATCAGAATATGACGGGTTACAGGATGCCCGCTTATGTTGAGGAGATACTCACGGAGAATTACTGCAAGAATTTCGTAAGGATGTCTATCGTCCGGGACAGCGGCAATTACTCATTCAGCTATAAGCCGGCAGGACTGAGCAAGCTTGATCCTGTTAATATGAGTCTTTATGACAAGCTTCTGCTTTTACGCAATCTGATCAGCATGAGCGAAAATACTTCAGATCATCTGATAGGAGCTGAGAGCTATCTGCTTGAGCCTGAACTGGTATATGCCAAAGGCGGCAATGTTGATCTGGGAAGTCTTAAGCTCCTTTTCTATCCGGACGTAAAGAAACTGGAATTCAGATATAAGATAGTGCTGTTTGCCGACAGGATAATGAACAAGAGCATAAGAGAAGAGCGCGAAATGGCAGAGCGCATAAGATCTGCAGCTGAGCCCGGAGACATAAACCGCTTAAAAATGTTTCTTGATAAGACCTTACTAAGAATGGAGAACAGCATGAACTGATATATGAAAACTGCTGTTGTTGCAAACACGGGTCCGTACACTTTATAATCCAATCAGGCGTTATTGTGAACTGAAAGTGGAGGACATATTTATGATAAGACATATCGTTATGTTCAAAATAAAGGATGAATTTAAAGACGAGATCCCGCAGCTGGTGAAGAACTTCTACGGAATGAAGGGAAGAATAGAAGGAATGCTTGAACTCGAGGCAGGCGCTGACATACTGCACAGCGAAAGATCATATGATCTTGCACTGGTCACTCTGTTCGAGAACAGGGAAGCTTTCGACGCATATCAGACACATCCGGTTCATATGCCGGTCAAAAAACGCATGCACGAAGTCCGCAGCGGCTCAGTTGCCTGCGATTTTGAAGTCTAGGTCAAGCGTATTCCAATCAGACCTTGTTGTATTTCTTTGTATGAGATACAATGGATGTGTATAAGCTAGATTTCAATTTCACTGATGATCAGGAGGTTACTATTATGATTTATTCAGCAGAAGTGAAAGGCATGTGCCCTGTTCACCAGGGAGTGCACCATGGCGCTGCACCGATTCCTGAAGAAGGAAAGTGGGTAAAGCCTAAGCAGATATCCGATATTTCAGGATACACTCACGGCATTGGCTGGTGTGCACCTCAGCAGGGAGCCTGCAAGCTTTCACTTAACGTTAAGGATGGCATCATCCAGGAAGCTCTGGTTGAGACTATCGGCTGCTCCGGAATGACACACTCCGCAGCTATGGCTGCTGAGATCCTTCCGGGACTCACAGTACTTGAAGCTCTCAATACAGACCTTGTATGCGATGCTATCAACACAGCAATGAGAGAGATATTCCTGCAGATCGTTTATGGACGTTCACAGAGTGCTTTCTCAGAGGGCGGCCTCCAGATCGGAGCCGGTCTTGAGGACCTCGGCAAGGGAACAAGATCCATGGTCGGTACAACATACGGAACTCTTGAAAAGGGACCTAGATATCTCGACCTTACTGAAGGATATATCACACAGCTTGCTCTTGACGAAAATGATGAGATCATTGGTTACAAGTATCTCAACTTCGGCAAGATGATGGACTTCATTAAGGCAGGCGATGATCCTGTCAAGGCCATCGAAAAAGCATCCGGCCAGTACGGACGCGTAGCTGACGCTGCTAAATTCATTGATCCGCGTAAAGAATAATTCAGGGAGGAAAGAGACATGATTACATTTGAATCTTACGATAGAAGAGAAAAACAGATCCTTTCCAAGCTGGCTGAGTACGGTATCGGATCTATCGAAGAAGCAGAGCAGATCACAAAGGATGCCGGTCTTGATGTTTATCACATGATCGAGAACATCCAGCCTATCTGCTTCGAAAACGCAAAGTGGGCTTACACAGTAGGCGCTGCAATCGCTATCAAGAAGGGCTGCCGCAAAGCTGCTGATGCTGCTGCAGCAATCGGTGAAGGCCTCCAGGCATTCTGCATCCCTGGTTCCGTAGCTGACCGCCGTAAGGTAGGTCTCGGACACGGCAACCTCGGAAAGATGCTCCTCGAAGAAGACACTGAATGCTTCGCATTCCTCGCAGGACACGAGTCATTTGCTGCTGCTGAAGGAGCCATCGGTATCGCTTCCAAGGCAAACAAAGTACGCCAGAAACCACTCAGAGTAATCCTCGACGGTCTCGGCAAGGACGCAGCTCAGGTAATCTCCAGGATCAACGGATTCACATATGTTGAGACTGAATATGACTATGCAACAGGCGAGCTCAAGGAAGTATTCAGAAAGTGCTATTCCAAGGACCCTGAAAGCCCAAGAGCTAAGGTCAACTGCTATGGCGCAAATGACGTACAGGAAGGCGTAGCTATTCTTTGGAAAGAGAACGTAGACGTTTCCATCACAGGTAACTCTACCAACCCTACAAGATTCCAGCATCCTGTAGCAGGAACATATAAGAAGGAAAGACTTGAGGCAGGAAAGAAGTACTTCTCAGTAGCTTCCGGTGGCGGTACAGGACGTACACTGCATCCTGATAACATGGCTGCAGGTCCTGCATCCTACGGCATGACAGATACAATGGGACGTATGCACTCCGACGCTCAGTTCGCTGGTTCATCCTCGGTACCGGCTCACGTAGAGATGATGGGTCTCATCGGTGCAGGCAACAACCCTATGGTTGGAATGACTGTATCCGTAGCAGTTTCCGTTGAGGAAGCAGCAACTGCAGGCAAGTTCTAAACTATTTAATAATAGTTCGAAATGTAATAATCATGGCCGGCGGCTATCCCGCCGGCCACATTTTGGAAGAGAGAAAAACGTGGAAATAATCAGAGCAAAACATTCAGGGTTCTGCTTCGGT
This sequence comes from Mogibacterium sp., assembly GCA_017432075.1. Taxonomy (GTDB): domain Bacteria; phylum Bacillota; class Clostridia; order Peptostreptococcales; family Anaerovoracaceae; genus Crickella. The sequence continues at coordinate 9,943 of JAFRJV010000150.1, forward strand.
GTAAACAGAGCCATAGACATGGCATTCAGCGAAGCTGAAAGGAAAGACCGTCAGGGACATCTCTTTACGTGCGGATACCTGATCCACAATAAAGATGTCGTGAAGAGACTGGAGTCCATGGGCGTTACCATGATAGAGTCGCTGGACGAAGCAAATGAAGGCGATACCGTTATAGTCAGATCACATGGTGAGCCGCGGGAGTTTTACGAAAAAGCTGCTGAAAGAGGCATTGAGCTTATAGACACCACATGCGTATTCGTAAAGAAGATCCATGACATCGTTTCCAAGGCACATGAAGCCGGTATCCCTGTAGTAGTGATAGGTGACAGGGAGCATCAGGAAGTAAAAGCGACGAACGGATGGTGCGGCTACAGTGCCTGCCTCATAGGCAATGCTGATGAAGCACAGGCTGAAGTAGATGCACTCAAAGGATCGGAACCTATAATCGTATGCCAGACCACCATCAAGGAGGAACTTCTAAGAGAAGTGCTCGATGTTTTTGACAGGGCATGCATACGCTGTGATATCCGCAACACGATATGCAACGCAACAAAAGAGAGACAGGAGAGCTGCGCTGAACTTGCTTCTCAGGTCGACGCTATGATCGTGATCGGAGATGAGCACAGCTCAAACTCAAGAAAACTGTATGAGATTGCGAAAAAAAACAATGCAAACAGCATTTTTATAGAAAATGCGAATAATTTAGTGTTGAATAGGTTGACAAAATATACTAAAATTGGTTGCATAGCGGGCGCTTCGACGCCCGAGTGGATTATCAAGGAGGTTATTTCCCACATGAGCGAAAATGTCAACAAAAGTATGGAACAGAATCCAATGATGGATTTCATGGATGACATTGAGAAATCTTTACGTTTACCAAAGCCTGGCGATATTATTGACGGCAAGGTCGATCAAGTTATGAGCGATGCTGTTATCGTCAACATGGGCTGCAAGAAGGATGGTATCTTAAGGTCAGACGAGGTTGCAATGGAAGAGGGCCAGACTCTCGCAGACCTGTA
>JAFRJV010000151.1 GCA_017432075.1 Mogibacterium sp.
AATAAGGCAAAGACCGACTTCCTCTCTACGATGTCTCACGACATCCGCACTCCGATGAATGCCATCATAGGTCTTACGACGATAGCTGAAAAGAATCTCGGAGACGTGGAGGCAACAGGAGAAAGCCTCCGGAAGATCAGCATTGCCAGCAACCATCTGCTGACCCTGATCAATGACATTCTGGATATATCGAAGGTGGAGAGCGGAAGACTGAAACTGAGTCCTCTGACATTCTCAATTGTAGAAACGGCCGAGAATCTTGTAACGGTTTCACAGCCGATGATCAAGGAAAAGAATATTGAATTCAGCTTCCACGCCAATAAGATGGAAAAGGAAAATCTGTATACAGATCAGCTCCGTCTGAATCAGATCTATATCAATATTCTCTCGAATGCAATCAAATACACAGAGCCCGGTGGGCGTGTCAGTGTAGACCTGCGTCAGGAAAAGAGCGACAAGCCGGGCTGCATACGGATGGTTTATGTCGTAGCAGATACGGGTATCGGAATGAGCCCGGAATTCATGGCAAACATGTATCAGCCTTTCTCGCGGCAGATAGACAGCCGCGTCAACAGTATTCAGGGAACCGGTCTTGGACTTGCCATTACAAAACAGATGGTCGAGTTGCTTGGCGGAACGATCGAATGTCAGAGCGAACAAGGTAAGGGGACAACCTTTACTGTCGTGCTGGATATACCTGAAGCCGACAGGCAGAGGGAAGACATGCAGCTCGATACCGTTGACGTTCTGATTGTTGATGACGACGAGACCATGCTTCAGATAACTACTGACATTCTTGAGTCTCTTGGCGCATCCGCGGAGCAGGCGCAAAACGGGCTGGAAGCGATCGGCATGATCGAGCACAGGCATCTTTCCGGCAGAGATTACGATGCTATAATTATTGACTGGAAAATGCCTGAAATAGACGGACTTGAAACGATCAGGCGCATCCGCGCAGAGATAGATGCAAATATTCCGATTTTACTGATATCCGCGTATGACTGGTCAGATATAGAGGATAAGGCAAGAGAAGCCGGAGCGAACGACTTTGTCAGTAAACCGCTATTCCGGTCTACTCTCTATGATAAGATCAATGAACTTATCGGGGCAGAGTCCAAATCAATTGAGCCGGAGGAAGATTATTCCGATCTGCAGGGACTGCATATCCTTGTAGCAGAAGATAATGATATAAACTGGGAAATCATATCCGCCATACTTGCCATGTATGGAATCACTACTGACCGTGCGGAAAACGGGCGGATCTGTGTGGATAAGATGCGCTCGGCTGCGAAGGGCAGTTATGAACTGATCTTCATGGACGTACAGATGCCGGAGATGAACGGCCTTGACGCAACCAGAGCGATCCGGAAACTGGAGGACCCATGGGCATCCTCCATCCCAATCGTCGCGATGACTGCAGACGCATTCTCCGAAAATGTCACGGAGTGTCTGAATGCAGGAATGAACGGACATATCGCAAAACCGATCGATATAAAATTAGTTATTAAGGAAATCAGAAGAATCAAAGACGGAGGAGCACAAGTATGAAAAAGACGCTATGCATGTTGTTAACGGTGCTGATGATCCTGGGGCTGGCCGCGTGCGGCACAGAGAAGCAGGAAGCGGCGACTGAGGAAGGTTTCAGCCCGTCTTTGGATACTTCTGCCGAATGCAGTATTACCGTTGCAGGCGGCTACGACAACTTTGAGGCGCTGGAAGCTGAATTTGACAGCTTTAACGAGTATTATCCGAATGTGGAATTGACGTTCACAAAGGTCGATGACTATAACAACATGATAGGCATGGTCCTTAATGGAAACGATGCGCCAGACATCTACGTCAATTACTCCTGGATGTACGGCCGAGAGCAATATCAGTCTTCTATCGATCATGCCGAGGATCTGTCCGATCCTGCGCTGGAGCTTGATCTGGACTGCATCCGCAGCAATATCGTTCTGAATACGGACGACGGTTCGCTTCCGATGGTACCTGTTTTCGCTAACACCTATGGCATGCTTGTGAACAACGATCTGTTTGAAAAAGAAGGCCTGAGTGTTCCTAAGACCTATCAGGAACTGGTGGATGTATGCAATGCATTCCGTGAAAAGGGCTATGAAAACCCGATGATGGGTTTCTCCAAGGAGGAGACGACCTCTGTTTTCACACTGACAGCTTATCCGTTCTTCTGTGAAACTGTTGCAAATGATGCAGAGGCTGTCAAAAAACTCAATGCCCTTGATGCTTCAGCCGGCGAGTATATGCGTCCTACACTTGAGAAGATGGAGCAGTTCCTGAACGATGGTTGTGTGGATCCTGATGCCTGTGCGAAGATCGAAGACAACTATGAAGCCGTGATCCTTCGCTTCTTTGAAGGCGACGTGCCAATGATGACCTGCTCCGGAGACACTGTATCCGGAACAAAGAAGAGGGAGAGCCGGTCCGAGGCATTTATCGCAAATCCGTTCACATACACATTTGTCCCTGTTCCTATGTCGGACGAAGGAGCTAACTTCCTTGACATGCCGAATCTGCAGTTCTCTGTCAACAAAGACAGCCAGAATCTGGACATGGCCAATGAATTCATGCGTTTCCTGATCACACAGCAGGAACTGAACAACATGGCACAGAACAAGGGCCTTATGTCGCCGACTAAAGACTTGTCTTTTAACAGCGTATATGCTGCGTTCGGGGAAGTTCCGGAATCACGGATACTGTCGCCGGAAGTGATCGGTCTGACGGATGATGCTGTCATACAGCTGAGACAGGCGGTTTACGGAGTATGTACAGGTGCAATGACCATAGATGAGGCCATTGGAAAATACGGCACTTTTGCAAACTGAAAATAAAAAGTTAAAGGAGTATAAGAATCATGGAAAAAAAAGAAGTATTCGTTGACATTTCCGCAAGGCACGTCCATCTGACCAGAGAGGATCAGGATGTGCTGTTTGGAAAAGGGTATGAGCTGGAGGTATACAAAGAACTGGCAGGCGGCGGAGGTTTCGCAAGTGCTGAGAAGATCGCCATCGTGGGACCGAGAGGTTCATTCCCTAAGGTCAGAATACTCGGACCATGCAGGAGGCAGTCACAGGTAGAACTGTCCAAGACAGATGCGAGAGCGCTGGGCGTTGATGCTCCGGTCAGGATCTCAGGCGATCTTGAAGGAACCCCGGGGATCAAGCTGGTTGGACCTGCCGGAGAACTTGAACTTAAGAGCGGTGTTATCGTTGCGAAGAGACATATTCACATAGGAAAAAAGCAGGTAGAAGAGTGGGGCCTCAGCACCGGTGACATCGTAGCTGTAAGAGTGGATACTCCTGACAGATCGCTCATCTTCGGTGATACAGAGATCAGAGTACAGGATGAAGAGGATCTTGCACTGATGCATATAGATACCGATGAGGCCAATGCAGCGGGAATGGGACCTATGAAGGCTTATATCGTGGAGTTCTAATCAGCCTGACGCATATAAGATTTATAAAAAATGGCAGCCGCCGGATAAAATGGCGGCTGCCGCTTTTATTTTTTGTACATTTCCGATTGCTTGATGTAGTTTATGAACGCCCAAAGGCTTGCAGGTACATGCTTTATGGAGTAGTAGAGCTGAAGTGTCTCGTTGAAGACTCCCTGGAGCGAATATGCATACAGTCCCTCTGTATCGGCAGCTTCCTTTTCGAGCATGATACAGAAACCCTGTGAAAGCTTCGTAAGAAGAGACTGCTTAGCAGGAGATTCCACAACGGTTACGCTTTCAAATGATGCATCAAAGGTGCGCTGCAGTATCCTTCGGCAGTATTCGTGATATGGGAGTTCCTGGGATTTTGTAACTAATGGCAGATTGCGTATCACTCCCTGAATGCTGCCATATTTCTTTGCTGCTGCTTCAGAGCAATAAAGAAAGGCATCTCCCGAGATCACATTGACCATTCTCAGGGAATGATCCCTGAGGGCTTCCGAGACGAGGATGTTTGGTATCAGCACTGCATGGATCTTTCGACGTTTGAGCTGATCATACAGATTGGTGCGGCTGTCGAAGGAGACTTTTAATTCTATATCAGGATAGGTTTTCCTGAAATTGCCTAGTATGGACAGATCGAAGAATTCTCCGTAGATCCCGATCCTGAGCTCGTTTTCATTTACCTGCTGCAGCTGCTTCCTGAGGTCATCATAATCCTTGATCAGCTCTTTGGCGCCATTGTAGAAAGTGTGCCCGGCTTCTGTCAGTGAACACTCTCTTGTTGTGCGGTAAAAGAGCTTCATCCCGAGCTCGTCCTCCAGCTGAGCAATGTACTTGCTGACAGTTGTCTGAGCTACATTGCACTTCTCAGCTGCCTGCGTAAAACTGCGGCTGTTGGCAGCTGCAAAGAAAAGCTCCAGCTTGTTCAGATCCATAAAAAATCACCTCCAAAAATAGTTTACATTGAAGGAAATACAATGTAAAGCGCAGTCAGCACGATTTGGAATAGATATAAACTATTAATCGATAAGTTTCCTTGCAGAAGCATGTCTGATAATTGAAAAGACTTGAAAAATATGGAAAAATTAAGCTGATAAAAAATTAACAAGGGGGACAGAGGAAATGATAACTCTCGGTATAGATATCGGATCGACAACTTCAAAGTGCGTACTCATGAGAGACGGGCAGGATATCATTGCCTCCAGTCTCAGAGTCGGCGGCCTCGGAACCGAAGGCCCGGCAGAAGCGCTCGCTGAGCTTTGGGAAAAAGCAGGGATAACTGCTGAAGATGTTGACCGCACTATTGTTACCGGATACGGACGCAATAAGTATGAAGGCGCGGACGGTGAGGTAAGCGAACTTACCTGCCATGCGCTCGGCGGAAGATGGGTCTTCCCTGAACTCAGAACACTGATAGATATAGGCGGGCAGGATGCCAAGATAATATCTCTCAGCGAGAGCGGAAGGATGTCCAACTTCGTTATGAACGACAAATGCGCAGCAGGTACCGGAAGGTTTCTGGATGTAATGGCGAATATCCTGAGGATGGATATCGATGAGCTCGATGAATGCGCTTCAAAGTCAGTAAAGCCCGCGTCTATCTCAAGTACCTGCACGGTTTTCGCAGAGTCTGAAGTAATCAGCCAGCTCGCAAACGGAGTCGAAAGGCCCGACCTTGTAGCGGGAATCTGCGAGAGCGTTGCATCGAGAGTCGGTGCTCTTGCAAGACGGGCGGGAGTAGTTCCTAAGGTCTGCATGTCCGGCGGTGTCGCAAAGAACGGAGCTGTCAGAAGAGCGCTTGCAAAGAGCCTCGAAACAGACATCGATTTCGACCCAATGGCACAGTACTTTGGTGCAATAGGAGCAGCACTGTATGCATACAGGCAGCTCACAAAATAAATTTATTTTTTAAGATATTGTAGGAGGAAGAAATGGCAGAAGAAGTCAAAAAGCCTGAAGAAGTCAAAAAACCTCGTAAGCCGCTCGATCCGAATTCGGCAAAGTACAAACTCGGAAAGATCGCGTCTGACGCTTTCGCAACAGCGATCGAGGCAAAGAAACAGGGCAAGCCTGTAGCATGGGTATCCAGCAATTTCCCTGTTGAGATCCCTGAGACGCTCGGACTTGCTACAGCATATCCTGAAAACCAGGCAGCAGGCATCGCAGCAAGAGGCGCCGGAGAGCGCATGTGCGAAGTCGCTGAAGCTGATGGTTACTCAAATGATATCTGTGCTTACGCGAGAATCAGCCTTGCATATGCCAAGCTCAAAGAGTGCCCGGAGCAGGATGTTGCCATGCCGGATGTACTGCTTTGCTGCAATAACATCTGCAACTGCATGATCAAGTGGTATGAGAATCTTTCCCAGGAGCTCGGTATCCCGATGATCATGCTGGATATCCCGTTCAACCCTGACTACGAAGTATCCGATGCAGAGGTTGCTTATGTAAGCGGACAGTTCTGGGATGCCGTTCATCAGCTCGAAGATCTCTTCGGACTCAAGTGGGATGACGACAGGTTTGAACAGGTAACAGGATTCAGCTGCCGCGCAAGCCGCGCATGGCTCGAAGCAACAGCTCAGGCTAAATACACACCGTCGCCGTTCAACGGATTCGATCTTCTCAACCACATGGCTGTCATGGTTACGGCACGCGGTAAGGAAGAGGCCGGTGAAGCAATGGAGACCCTCCTTAAGGAATACAAGGAAAATCATGAAAAAGGCGAGAGCACATTCCGCGTAGAAGAGAAGCACAGGATCATGTTCGAGGGTATCGCATGCTGGCCATATCTCAGAGCAACATCAAGAGGCCTCAAGGACCGCGGCATCAACATGGTAACAACTATCTATGCCGACGCTTTCGGATTTGATTACAACTCATTCGACGAGATGATCAGGGCTTACTGCAGCGTACCGAACGCCATCAACCTTGAGAAATCCAGAGACAAGAGAGTCAAACTCTGCAAGGACAACAACGTTGAAGGACTCCTCGTTCATACCAACAGATCCTGCAAGCTCTGGAGCGGATTCATGGCAGAGATGAGCCGTCAGATCGGCAAGGAATGCAACATTCCTGTGACATCATTCGACGGTGACCAGGCTGACCCGAGAAACTTCTCGGAAGCTCAGTACGATACAAGAGTCCAGGGTCTCTGCGAGATCATGGAAGCAAACAAGGAAGCTAAGGAGGCGTAGTGATGATCCAGGATACAATCAGAAAATTCCACGAGGCAGCAGCATCACCTCGCGCACAGATGGAAAAATACATGGCTGAGGGAAAGAAGATCGTTCTGACAGCTCCTGTATATACTCCGGAAGAAATCATCCACTCCATGGGATTCGTACCAATGGGAGCATGGGGAGCTGACATGGAGCTCAACAGGGCAAAAGAATACTTCCCTGCATTTCTCTGCTCCATCGTACAGTCGATCCTCGAGCTCGGTATCAACGGCGCATACAAGGGTGCGAGCGCTATCGTAATCCCTTCACTCTGCGACACACTCAAGACTCTCGGTGAAAACTGGAAGTACGCAGTAGACGATATCAAGTTCATCCCTATGACATATCCGCAGAACAGAAAGCCTGACTACGGAATCGCTTTCACAAGGGCCGGATATGAAAGAGTTATCAGAGACCTCGAGGAGCTCGGCGGAAAGTTCGATCCGGAAGCTCTGAAGGAATCAAACAAGGTATACAACGCTCATAATGCAGTGATGAGAAGAGTTGACGAGGCGCTCGCAGCTCACCCTGAGATCACTGCTGCTGAAAGAAGCGACATCTTCAAAAGTGCATACTTCATGACAAAGGAAGAGCACACTGCTCTCTGCGAAGAGTTCCTTGCAGAACTCGGAGAAGCCGGTGCTGAAGACAAGCTCGGTATCGTAGTAAGCGGTATCCTTACAGATGCTCCTCAGCTTAACGGTATCTTCGACGACATGGGCATGCACATCGTAGCAGATGATGTTGCAGCTCAGTCCCGCCAGTACAGGACAGATGTTCCTGAGATGGATGATCCTCTCCAGGCCCTTGCAGTCAAGTTTGCAAACATGGACAACTGCTCGGTTCTCTACAACGTAAAGAAGCCTAGAGTACAGTGGATCGTAGATACAGCTAAAGAAAGAAACGCTAAGGGTGTCGTAGTGGTAATGACCAAATTCTGCGACCCTGAGGAGTTCGATTACGTAATGATCAAAAAGGCGTGTGAAGCGGCTGATCTGCCGCTCGCGCTTGTGGAAGTCGACAGACAGATGGTGCACTTCGAACAGGTACGCACTAACCTCGAGACTTTCCGCGATATGCTGACGATATAATGAAGGAGGAAAAAATGAGTGAAGTAAGAAGACCTCTTGAGGGAATCAAGGTCGTTGAGCTTGCGACATTTATCGCTGCTCCATGCACAGCAAGATTCCTCGCCGACCTCGGAGCCGACGTCATCAAGGTAGAAGCTCCTATGGGAGACCCGCTGAGATACACAGCAGCCAATGAAGGCCGTCCGCTCGATCAGAAGGAAAACACTTCCTACGATCTGGAGAACGCC
>JAFRJV010000152.1 GCA_017432075.1 Mogibacterium sp.
CTACGTATGAGAAAAGCCCAAGCTTCGTGATTGAAACTTGGACTTTGTCTACGGTCTGAAGAGAGTCCCTCTCTTTTATCATTCCAGTATATTGATCAGATCCCTTTCCATTTTGGGGAACCACCAATCAGTGTAGTGCAAACACTATTATTCTTATCTTATCATGAGTGAATCTATACTTTGGATTGAACATAATGTACACCTCCAACAGAATTGATTTCATTCTTCATAATCATCGTAATCAAAAAGAACACGTCCTGCAATTGTGCGAATCACTTTCCACTGATCGTATCATTTACAAGGCGAAGTTTATCTTTATTATTTGTAGCGAAGGAGGCTTCTCATTCATCCCCCATTATTTGTGGGGATGACTCTCGTGATTACGACGGAGTCGAAAATGAGTTCAAATGTTGAATTGCCTGGCAAGCCGTCTCCAGAAAGAGAAACTTCGTTTCTCGTCATCTAGCACGAGACACACCACGAAAATCCTCCAATTCCCCGTAAGCGGTAAACCTCACGTACCTACAAACTGAATATAACGAGGGTCAAAATGGTTGGAAAAGTGCAGAACCTTTTCTAACCATTTTTAACTATGGAGGTTTATCGTGAGAGACATAACCAGACAAATGAGGCTGCAGGAGTGGGCAGAGCAGATCGAGGACTGGAGGCGAAGCGGACTCACCCAGCGGCAGTGGGCCAAAGCGCATGGCATGTCCCTTGAAGGATTCAAATATCGCAAAAGAACCGTAGAGGATCAGGCAGAGGAACTACTGGGCAGTTTTATGTCACCTGCATCGCAGATCGTACAGCTACCTGCACCCGGCGCAGTCGATGAGTATAATCAGGTGCAGGTTCAGACGCCAATACATTACTGTTCAATAGAGATAAACATGCCTGAGGGCAGCATCCGTGTCAGCAGCGACATAAAGCCCGAAGTTCTTCAGATGCTGATCCGGGAGGTGAAGAATGCTTAGGGACCTGGATACGAGCAAGTTCAAGGCTGTGTACATCGTCACAGGCTACACTGATCTCAGAAATGGCATCGATGGTCTCGCCGGGATCATCCAGCATCAGTATTATCTCGATCCTTTTGATGCGAATACGCTCTTCCTGTTCTGCGGCAGACGAGCAGACCGGATCAAGGGACTGCTGTGGGAAGGCGACGGATTTCTGCTGCTGTACAAACGACTCGAGGATGGCCGCTTCCGGTGGCCGAGGAATGCGACTGAGGTCATCAATATGTCACCTCAGCAATACAAGTGGCTGATGGAAGGTCTGTCTATCCATCAGAAGCGTTACGTAAAAGAGGTATATGCAAAGCAGATAGTCTGATGCAGCTGAAAGCGCTGCAAACGCTGAAAGAACTGGAGTTTTTTTGCTTCAGCTCTTTTTTTGTTTCCCTAATGATGCTACAATTTTTGTATGAAGACAGAGCAGTTCACAAGAGAAGAACTGAATAACATGGACAAGGAACAGCTGGTAGAACAGATCCTTGACTCTCAGGAGAAATTGATCGAATCTCAGGCGAAGATAGACATACTTACCGGAGAGCTGAACCACACGAAAGCTATGCTTTTCGGACGCAGAAGCGAGAAGGTCTCGACTGAGTCTGAAAACGAGCAGATAATGTTCGAGTTCAACGAAGCTGAACGTTATGCCTCTGAGCCTGAAGCAGAAGAAGTAAAGGAGATCACGATCGACGGGCATACCCGCCGGATCAAGGTTAAGGGCAAGAAAGACATTGACCTGTCGAAACTTCCGAAGCGCGTCGAGCCGCCATGCACGATCAGCGACGAGAAGCTGAAAAATCTTTTCCCGGAAGGCTGGAAGGAACTGCCGGATGAGATCCATAAGCATGTAGAGTACGAGCCTGCGAAGTACATATATGTTGAGCAGGCCGTCAAAGTGTATGCCAGCAAGCGCGGCGACAGGATCGTCAAAGCGGATCACCCTGCAGACCTTCTGCCGGTAAGCATTGCGACACCTTCTCTCGTGGCCGGCATCATGAACGCCAAGTATGTGAACGCAGTGCCTCTTTACAGACTTGAGCAGGAGTTTGAAAGGAACGAGATACCGATCTCACGGCAGACGATGTCGAGTTGGCTGATGAAATGTACAGAGAGATATCTGTCTCTGCTGTACGACCGGCTGATCATATACTTGCGAACGGGCGAGGTGATCCATGCAGATGAGACTCCGGTACTGGTCACGAAAGACGGACGAAAGGCCGGGACAAAGAGCTACATGTGGGTATACCGCAGCAGCACCTTCGACGAAAAAGCAGTAGTCATCTACGAATACCAGAAGACCAGGAAGAAAGATCATCCGAAAGAATTCCTGAAAGACTTCGAAGGCACGATCGTCACGGATGGTTACCAGAGCTACCACGGACTTGCCAAAGAAAGCGAAGGCAGGATAAAGGTCGCAGGCTGCTGGATCCACACACTCAGAAAATACAAAGATGCCATCAAGTCGATGGATAAGTCGGGGCTGAATACGGCAGCCGGAACGCTTGCAGCCAAAGCCATCGATATGATCCAGACTATGATGCATAAAGACAACCAGATGGACGGCCTGAGTCCGGAAGAGCGCTATGAACAGCGAAAAGAGAAGATCGTCCCTCTTGTGGACGAATACTTTGATTGGGTCAAAGAAAACCGGCCGAAGGTGACCCGGCAGTCCAAGACCGGCAAGGCATTCACATACTCAGTCGAGCAGGAGCAGTATTTGCGTGAGTTCCTTACCGATGGGAACATCCCTATAGAGAACAACGCAGCCGAACGGGCGATAAGACCATTCACGATCGGAAGAAAGAACTGGGTGATGTGCGATACGATCCACGGCGCTGAAGACAGTGCGATCATCTACAGCATCACAGAGACTGCCAAGGCAAACGACCTGAAGCCATATGAATATCTGAAACATCTGCTCACAGAAATACCTAAGCATATGGACGACACGGATATGGATTTCCTTGAAGATCTGCTGCCGTGGTCAGACAAGCTGCCGGCTGAATGCCGAAAGCAGTATACCAAATCTTAGACAAAGCGCCTCGCGACCAGCGGGGCATATTTATTGGCACGATGGTAAAAATTGGTTAGAAAAGTGCAGACACTTTTCTAACCAATTTTATCCTGGAATGATTCGCGGCGACAGGTACCTGCGGTTTACCGCGTACGTCAGAATTATACAAACGTTGAAATTCCAAAGGAGGAAAAGCGCCGTCCACGTTTGTACCCAGAGTTGTACCCAATACTGTCATTAAAGTCTGCGTTCAGCTTCTTTAATGATATTTTAAATATTTCGTTCCCCGGCCGTTTCCAATTTTACTTACGTAGCCTTTATCTTCC
>JAFRJV010000153.1 GCA_017432075.1 Mogibacterium sp.
CCCATCACGAAATCAAGAGAGTCGTTGATAGATTCTTGCCCTACACCACGCGGAGCAGGCTGCCTCAATTCGGCTGGATGATCCGGCTGTATTGCCATTGCCCGATGGCATGGAATATACTAGGAAAACAAATGTTTATTCTTGCTGAAAAAAAGGAGTGATAATTTTTGCGCAGCTTTATGAAGAATACAGGAAGGTATATTGTTCTCACGGCTTTTCCGCTTGGGATTCTGACTGCATTTCTTGCGTATTACTCTATCGATGTAATTTATTGGGATGAATGGGGAATTGCCAGCCTGCTGGATAAGTTCTACAAGCATACTTTGACATTCAGGGATATTTTCGCGCCTCATAATGAACACAGAATAGTTCTCGGAAAAATCATCATGCTCTTGAACGCGATATATCTTCACTGGAACTTATACCTTGAGATTGCTGTAAATGTCTTGTTCGCTGCCGGAACATCCATAGTGATGTACTATGCTTCACAGAAAATGACCGGCCTTGACACCAAAAAACGCAGTGTTCTCTATTTCGTGTCCGCATGCCTGATTTTCTCGTGCAGTCAGCATCTCAACTACATATGGGGCTTCACTATGCAAATATTCATGAGCGTATTCTTCAACATGCTGGCCTTGTGTCTTTTAGTATACGGGAACACCGCATGTTACTTCATTGCAATACTTTCTGCATTCACAGCAACTTTCTCATTCGCCAACGGTATGCTCATCTGGCCTATAGGCATTATCATTCTGCTTCTGCTAAAAATTTCTTCAGTCAGCAAAATTCACTGGTTAAAGATATTTCTGTGGCTTGCTGTATCCGTTTTCAGTGTATGGCTGTATTTCTATGATGCCGGCTCTAGAATGGGCTTATCCGAAAGGCTGAAATATATCCTCACTCATCCTCATATGTTCATGATACTGTTCACCTGCTATCTAGGCGCACCCATCTCAGTTTTCAGGCAGAGCGCAGCACTTGCTGCAGGAATTTTCGGGCTTGCGCTTCAGGCGTTCAGTTTCACGGAGATTATACAGGCAAGAAAACTTGACAGGAACATACTTTTTTGGCTTGGGGTTGATTTGTATGTCCTGATGTCCGCTGCTGTAACTGCTCTCGGCCGCAGCAGCAGTATCGCCGCAACCATGACCCGAAGATACTCATCTATCAATATGCTGTTCTGGATAGCTGTATTTGCACTGTTATTCACTGCACTGGAAATCAGGCGCAAGGTATCTTTGAAGTGGTATGTGGTGTTTGCATGCCTGATTCTGTCGTTGTCGGTAAGTGAGGAGAATTTTATCGCCGCGAGGGAGAACTACGAGGCCAGAGCAGTCTTCAAGGAGCAGATAAAAGCAGGAATATATGACAACGAACATTTTTTGAGGGAAATTTTTCCGATCAGAGAAGGGGCAAAAATAATACCGTTATTGAGAAAATACGGCGTAAGGAATTTCGAGAACGCTCCGGAAAATATAGTGTTTGATGACTTTCACCCTTCAGGCTTCAGGCCGGATTATGTCCAAAACACTGGATTTTCCTGCGGAATAGATGATATAAAAATCAGCGATGGAGAGTTTTTAACGCTTACGGGCTGGTGGAAGATAGATACTTTCCGCGAATCTGACAGGCTGAACGCACGGAGCAGCATAATTCTGTACAACGGCAGTGCAGCATTTGAGGCCGGACTTGCTCCGATGAAAGAGAGCAAAGCAGCGGTTTTCAGGGTAAAGAAATACAGCAGCCCTTATGAAATGTCATTGCGGGGGTATTTTTCCGGAAATCAGTTGTATACTGGCAATATTCCTGCCGGAGAGTATACACTGTTCCTGAAGATTTATGCTGAAAACGGCGATTGCCATATGTCACAAATGGCTTCCTGCAATATACAGCACTGAACGGATTTCTGCATTTCGCCAGCATGATACGGAAAACAGATGTTTACCTTCGCGGAAAAATATAGTAAAAGGAGTATATTTTTCATGTACACACTATTGAAACTGCTGTATCTACTTGTTGCAGCATCATCGAGCTTTAATTTTAGGAGCGGCGATATATCGTCAGGCCTTGATCCATCGTGGGGCTATACCCTCAACCGTCTGTTCAGCGACGGCATACCATGGGGCAGTAAAGTAATTCTCACGTACGGCCCTCTGGGGTGTTTGATGTCCAGCAGGCCCGTAGGGAATACCCCCGTCATCAATTTCGTATTCTGGAACGTTATAGCTGTTTTAGCGTTTGTGTTTTTCTGGTACGTATTGTTCTCCAGTAAAATGGCTCATATCAACTCCAGAAAGCATAATGTACTCGCTTCATTCGTGATGCTCTACTTGGGCGTGATACTCAGCGGAGGAGAGATCGGCAGAGGTGAAACCGCTTTACCCTTGCTTGTATTGTCATTCCTTGCTTGCAGCTGGACTAATGATGACTTCAGAATGTTCCTGCCTGCCTGCGCCCTCACAGCATTAACGACTTTCACAAAGTTCAATGTTGCCGCTGAATGCTATATATCCCTTGCGGTTTTTGCTGTACTGAAGTATTTTTCTGGAAGTCATAACAGGAATAAATACCTGCTGATTTTCTGTTCAGTGCCGATTATATCCTGTATATGTTTCCTGCTGTATAACCCCAGCTTCACCGAGCTTTATCACTATATACGCGGAGCTTATGAAATATCTTCAGGCTATATCTTGTCCATGAGCATGATGTTATCAGTAATGAAACCTGCAACTAAATTATTGTTCTATATCATAGCGTTGTTCATGGCTGTAATAATCTGCATCGTGTTTATGATTTTCAGGCTGGGCAGGGTAAAGCATTCTTTTAGCTATGCGGCACTGTTTTTTGCGTGTATATTCTTCGCGTACAAGCATTCATTTGTCCGTGCGGGCACTCACTCAATACTTGCCTTTGTCAGCATGTTAATGGTATATGCCGCAGTTTATGTTCTGTTCATGAAGGGAGAAATTCATATCTCAGACTCAGCAGCCAGAGGCGTAAAAACATGCACATATGTATTTTTCTTTGGGACTCTTATTTTGTGCGCGGCAGGCTTTGAGAAAAATATTGCTGATTATACGGCTGAAAAGGCCTTCAGCATTGCCGGGTCAAAAATAGCTCATCTCAATAAAGGCAAGCAGAGCGTGGCAGATCTGCTCTACAACTGGCTGAGAAATCCTTTAGTGTCATACGCCAGAAAAACAGCTTGGTTCTCTGATTACGTGCAAAACCCTGATCAGGATTTTGACATCAGAGATATAAAAACTCCGGAAAAATTCTTGAGTCTTGTACGGACTAAATCAACCGCAGTATACCCGTGGGAGTTGTCTATGATACAAGATTTTCCTGATACGTATAAGACCATGCCGGTATTTCAGGCATACAGCGCATATACTGCGTATCTTGACGGTATGAACGCAGAATTTTTCAGGGATGATGCCTCAGCACCCCATTACGTCATATTCTCAATGGAGGCTATAGACAACAGATTTGCGCTGCTTGAATGCCCTGCTACATGGCTGGAGCTGCTCAGGAACTACAAAATTCTGCAAACTGACTCAGTCACAGACAAGACAGACAGAACAATCACATATTTCCTGCTTGAGCGCAAAGAGCAGCCTGAAAAATTCTCGATAACTCATATCAGCACCCAGAACCTTGCGCGTGATGAGGTTATCCCTGTTCCTGAAGTCAAGCAGCATTGCGTTATGAATTTAGATATGCATTTGAACTTGTTAGGGCAGGCAGTAAAAATTTTATGGCAAGTTCCTCCCGTAGAAATGGAGATAGAGTTCCTGAACGGTGAAAAGGTCGTAAAAAGAGTACTTCCTGCCGTGCTGGCAAACAATACTCTGATAAGTTCAGTGCCTATTGATGACGAGTCATTTACTGCCTTCATGAACGGCGATATGAATATCAACCGTGTAAAGAGCATAAGATTTCTGGGTGACGGCCTGAAGTATTTTTCTCAGAACATAACTGTAACATTCTCTGAACTCAGCCGGTAAATACAAAAACCCCCTGCTTTTTTCAGCAGGGGGTGCTTTATGCGCTCAGTGAGAGCAAGTTCCTGTATATCGGGTACGGCCAAATATCTGACGCTATCGTCAGCTCCGCCGCATCACTCTTTGCCCTTATGCTGTCCATCAGCGGCAAAATCTCGTCCACAAGAAAATCGCTCCGCTCATGTGCATTCATTCCTGACAATCTGCCCTTCAGCTCATACAGATTATTCGCGTCCTTAATCAGCGAGTTCTTCGCCCTGCCGAGTCCGCCCACATAATCACGCCAAGGGGTCATGTCCCCGAAGTCCACATTTTCCCAATAGAGCATACTGTTACGCTCAAAAGTGAGCTGCTTCGTGATGGCCGGCAATACTCCCTCCCAAAGCATGTCATACAGCACTGCCGCTTCCACTTCAAGGCCGGTCGCAAAGCTCTCCATTCTGACATCATGAAGGTTCTCCAGCTCGTTCGCCCGGTACACTCCAAGCTCCTCAAGCATTGCCTTGTTCTCCGGCTTCAACAGCAAATCTATTCTCTGCGGCATGGTCTC
>JAFRJV010000154.1 GCA_017432075.1 Mogibacterium sp.
ATTGCAATCATTGCTTTTTACACTATATAATCAATCGTGTACTATTCTTAACAGAAAGAGGAGGCAATACTTATGATAAGACATATCGTTATGTTCAAAATAAAAGATGAGTACAAGGATGAAATACCTCAGCTGGTAAAGAATTTCTACGGAATGAAGGGAAGGATAGAGGGCATGCTCGAGCTTGAGGCTGGAGCAGACATACTTCACAACGAAAGATCATATGACCTGGCTCTGGTAACGCTGTTTGAGAACAGAGAAGCTTTTGATGCATACCAGACACACCCGGTTCATATGCCGGTCAAGAAGCGCATGCATGAAGTACGCAGCGGATCGGTAGCCTGCGATTTTGAAATCTAGACACAGAGTATTCAAATTTTTACATTGTTGTATTTCCGTGTATGAGATACAATAAATATGTATAAGCCAGAATTCAATATAACTGAATATCAGGAGGTTACTATTATGATTTATTCAGCAGAAGTGAAAGGCATGTGCCCTGTTCATCAGGGAGTACATCACGGATCTGCACCTATTCCTGAAGAAGGCAAATGGGTAAAGCCGCAGCAGATATCCGATATTTCAGGATACACTCACGGCGTTGGCTGGTGTGCACCTCAGCAGGGAGCCTGCAAGCTTTCACTCAACGTTAAGGACGGCATCATTCAGGAAGCTCTGGTTGAGACTATCGGCTGCTCCGGAATGACTCACTCCGCAGCTATGGCCGCAGAGATCCTTCCGGGCCTCACTATTCTCGAAGCTCTCAATACAGACCTCGTCTGCGACGCCATCAACACGGCAATGAGAGAGATCTTCCTTCAGATCGTTTACGGACGTTCGCAGAGCGCTTTTTCAGAAGGCGGCCTCCAGATCGGAGCAGGCCTCGAGGATCTCGGCAAGGGAACAAGATCCATGGTCGGTACTACATACGGTACTCTTGATAAGGGTCCTAGATATCTCGACCTCACTGAGGGTTATATCACTCAGCTTGCTCTTGACGAAGATGATGAGATCATCGGTTACAAGTATCTCAACTTTGGCAAGATGATGGATTTCATCAAGGCAGGAGACGATCCGGTCAAGGCCATCGAGAAGGCTTCCGGACAGTACGGACGTGTAGCTGACGCTGTAAAACTGATCGATCCACGCAAAGAATAACACAGGGAGGAAAGAGACATGATTACATTTGAATCTTACGATAGAAGAGAAAAACAGATCCTTTCCAAACTGGCTGAGTATGGTATCGGATCTATCGAAGAAGCAGAAAAGATTACAAAGGATGCCGGTCTCGATGTTTATCACATGATCGAGAACATCCAGCCTATCTGCTTTGAAAACGCTAAGTGGGCTTATACAGTAGGAGCTGCTATCGCCATCAAGAAGGGTTGCCGCAAGGCTGCTGACGCTGCTGCAGCCATCGGAGAAGGACTTCAGGCATTCTGCATCCCTGGTTCCGTTGCTGACCGCCGCAAGGTAGGTCTCGGACACGGCAACCTCGGCAAGATGCTCCTCGAAGAGGACACAGAGTGCTTTGCGTTCCTTGCAGGTCACGAGTCATTTGCTGCTGCTGAAGGTGCCATCGGAATCGCTTCCAAGGCCAACAAGGTACGCCAGAAACCTCTGAGAGTCATCCTCGACGGTCTTGGCAAGGACGCGGCTCAGGTCATCTCAAGGATCAATGGATTCACATATGTTGAGACTGAATATGACTATGCAACAGGAGAGTTAAAGGAAGTATTCAGAAAATGCTACTCAAAGGATCCTGAAAGCCCAAGAGCAAAGGTAAACTGCTATGGCGCCAATGACGTACAGGAAGGCGTAGCTATTCTGTGGAAGGAGAACGTAGATGTTTCCATTACAGGTAACTCGACCAACCCTACAAGATTCCAGCATCCTGTAGCAGGTACATACAAGAAAGAAAGACTTGAAGCAGGCAAGAAGTACTTCTCGGTAGCTTCAGGCGGCGGTACAGGACGCACTCTGCATCCGGACAACATGGCTGCAGGTCCTGCGTCATACGGCATGACAGATACAATGGGACGTATGCACTCTGACGCTCAGTTCGCAGGTTCCTCTTCGGTACCTGCGCACGTAGAGATGATGGGTCTCATCGGAGCCGGCAACAACCCTATGGTCGGAATGACTGTATCTGTAGCTGTTTCCGTTGAGGAAGCTGCAAATGCAGGGAAGTTCTAGTTCATTCATTCTGCAAAACACAAACATTTCATCAAAACGGCCGGCGGCAATACCGCCGGCTGCGTTTCGAAAGAGAGAATTACGTGGAAATAATCTTAGCCAGACACTCGGGCTTTTGCTTCGGAGTAAACAGAGCAATAGACATGGCCTTCAGCGAGGCTGAAAAGAAGGACAGACAGGGGCGTCTGTTCACATGCGGCTATCTCATACACAATAAAGAAGTCGTTAAGAAACTTGAGTCAATGGGTGTTACCATGATCGAGTCACTGGATGAGGCGAGCGAGGGAGATACCGTGATAGTCAGATCGCACGGAGAACCACGCGAATTTTATGATGTCGCTGAGGCAAAAGGCATAAAGCTTATTGATACTACATGTGTATTTGTAAAGAAGATACATGATATTGTCGCAGAAGCGCATGATGCTGGGATCCTGGTAGTAGTGATCGGTGACAGAGATCATCAGGAAGTAAAAGCAACAAACGGCTGGTGCGGTTTCAGCGCTTATCTTATTGGAGATGCTGAAGAAGCAAGGAAGACAGCAAGTGAACTGAAAGACCGGAAGCCAATAATAGTCTGCCAGACAACTATAAAAGAAGAGCTTTTGAAGGATGTTCTTAATGCCTTTGATGAGGCTGGTATCGAGTATGACATACACAATACTATATGCAATGCAACACGCGAACGGCAGGAGAGCTGCGCGGAACTGGCGGCAAAAGTAGACGCAATGATAGTAATAGGAGATGAGCATAGCTCCAACTCCAGAAAGCTCTATGAGATTGCCAAAAAAAACAACAAAAACAGCATTTTTATAGAAAATGCGAATAATAATTTGTTGAATAGGTTGACAAAATATAATACAATAGGTTGCATAGCGGGCGCATCGACGCCCGAGTGGATTATCAAGGAGGTTATTTCCCACATGAGCGAAAATGTCAACAAAAGTATGGAACAGAATCCAATGATGGATTTCATGGATGACATTGAGAAATCTTTACGTTTACCAAAGCCAGGCGATATAGTTGACGGTAAGATTGATCAGGTTATGAGTGATGCCGTCATCGTCAACATGGGCTGCAAAAAGGATGGTATCTTAAGGTCAGATGAGGTTGCACTGGAAGAAGGCCAGTCCCTTGCAGACCTGTACAAGGTAGGGGACGAGATCAAGGCGAAGGTCATCAAGTCAGATGATGGAGAAGGCGGAATCATGCTTTCAACAAAGAGACTTGTGGCTGTAGAGAACTACGCAGAGCTTGAAGCAGCGATGGAAAACAGAGAGAATATCACGGTCACACTCACAAGAGCAGTGAACGGCGGTGTCATCGCAGCTTACAAGGAGATCACAGGCTTCATTCCTATGTCGCAGCTTTCCGACAGATACGTCGAAAACGCAGAAGAGTTCCTCGGTCAGACTTTCGATGTCAGAGTAATCAGAGTAGATACCAAGCGTAACAGAGCAGTATTCTCAAGAAAGGCCATATTGGTTGATGAGAAGCGCAAGGCTGTAGCTGAGATCTGGGAGAACCTGAA
>JAFRJV010000155.1 GCA_017432075.1 Mogibacterium sp.
CCAGCCGTTAGTATTGACAAAATTCGTGTCCTTGCAGCCCCATCTCTGGATAGTCTTGTTCATCAGCTCGACAAACTTTTTCTCACTGCCGGAGACGCCCTCGCCAAGAACTATCGTGGCATCATTGGCAGACATCATCATAGCAGCATACACAAGATCCAGAGCTCTTGACTTTTCTCCCGGTTCCAGTTCAAGCTCCATGCCGTCTTCAAGTACTCTGCAGGCGTTTTTCGAAGCAGTCAGTTCCGTATCAGGGTCGAGATTCTCGAGAGCCAGGTAGCACGTCAGTATCTTCGTGATACTGTAAGGCTCCATACGCTGGTCAGCATTCTTCTCATAAACAGGCATATCGAGATCCGTTGAGTACATTATCGCCGACTGAGCTCTGATCCCTGGAGCTTTTGATCCCAGCTCACCGCAGGTCTTTATAAGGCTGCGGTCGTATGCCATTCCCTTTCCCAAAGCCACAGGCAGATATGACAATACAATAGTAAGCACAAGAATAAGCAGCGCCAGTGCCCGGGCTGCTTTTCTGTAGTCTATCCTTACTTTCTTTTTGCTGTATCTCTTTCCTGTTTCTTCTGCCACTGTTTATGTCCTTTTCACTCTCCGCTGTCATATATGACCTTCGGTGCTCCGCCGATATAGTCATATGATGCGAGTATATATTCTACTCCCCTGAGATCGCCTTTTATGCCGGTACCGTAAGCCTGCATGCCGTGGAGATGTCCGTATACACATTTCCATACACCGTATTCTTCAAGGAGCTTCGTAAATTCTGTCTGTCTTCCGTTCGGTCCCGTAGGCGGATAATGCAGACAAGCGATTATTCTTGAATCAGGAGCTTCTCTTTTTGCCGCATCAAGCCCAAGCTTCATCCTTCCGAGTTCTCTCGCATATATCTTTTCATCATGCTCGGTGTACTCATCGGATCCCGGATACGGCCAGCCTCTCGAGGCGGTGATCACGATATTTTCACTGTCTACGACATAACATTCGTTCTGCAGGAAAATTATATCATCATACAGGGAATTCAGGTACTGTATCCTTGACCACCAGAGATCGTGATTGCCTTTTGAGAGCAGTTTTTTCCCCGGCAAAGCATGTATCCAGTCGAAATCGGCGATCGCTTCCTCGATTCTGAGGCCCCAGGATATATCACCCGGGATCATCACTATGTCCTCATCGGTGACCAGTCTTTCCCAGTTTGTCTTCAGTCTGTCGGGATGATCTTCCCAGCCAGGGCCGAATTTGTTCATCGGCTTATCAATATTTTCGTTGAATGACAGATGCAGATCTGCAATTGCAAATATCTTCACTGCCTCTCCTCCTTATTTTGCTGTATCGCCCGCGATCGACCTGATCACATAACCTGCAAGGCAAAGACCTGCCGCTCCCGGCACATAACTGAGAGTACCCAGCTCGCCTTCACGCGGAACAGGCTTTTCCTCAGAATACACGACCGGCAAATGCTCTATGCCGATCTCTCTGAGCCTCTTTCTCATAACTTTCGCAAGCGGACATGTCGACGTTTTTGAGATATCCGCTATTTTGAACTGTGTATCGAATTTGCCTGCAGCTCCCATTGCCGAAACGATGTTGACGTCCTTATCTATCGCAGTCTTTATGAGTGCTGTTTTTGCAAAGACGCTGTCGATCGCGTCTATGACCCAGTCGAAAGCGGTAAGATCGAGATCATCATCCACTTCATAGAATCTTGCGAGTGCCGTAACATTCGTACCGGGATCGATATCCCTTATCCTTTCAGCCATGACTTCTGCCTTGTTTTTACCAAGTGTCGATGTAAGAGCCACGAGCTGTCTGTTGAGATTGCTCTGCTGCACAGTGTCTCCATCCATAAGAGTGATGTTTCCGATCCCTGCGCGTGCAACTGCCTCCGCAGCATATGATCCCACACCGCCGACACCGACTACAAGCACCGATGATGCTTTAAGCAGAGCCAGGCCTTCTTCGCCTATGAGTTGTCTCGTGCGTGAATATCTGTCTTCCATTTCTTCACCATCCCGTCTACCCTATGTCAGCCTTTGATTCTCTTCTGATCCTGTCGAGTACTCTGAAGATATCCCCTTTTGAGTAGCCTTTGCTTTCCAGCTTGCGTGCGATCTTTGCAGTGAGCCTGTCATCCACTTCTTTCACATACGGATCCCCGCCGTAAACATCCGAAGGAACGTATACTTCTTTTCTTGCGATCTCCAGGGCATCCTCGAACTCATCGACTTTGTGCTCGTAAAGGAAATCCTCCTTTGCATTGCGCGCAGTTTCCTTATCTATGCCCTTTTCCAGCAGCTCCCGCTCCGCTCTCAGCACACCGCGTTTTTTCTCCCGGTTATATTCATAATACCTGAATGCAAAGAGATAGTCATCAATATATCTCATGCCTATAAGGTCATTTATCGCATCGGTTATCTCTTCAGCATCATATCCCCTGCTTTCAAGATGTCTCCTGACTTCTTCAGCAGTGCGCATCCTTGTTGCAAGGAAAGCATATGCTGTCTCTGCAGCAGTCTTTTTATTCTCTTTTTCCTTATTGTTATTCTTCAACCGGGCTCCTTTTTTACAGGCATACGAAACTCAGTTCGGATACATTCCCTCTGTCACAGGTGCATACTGCAGCGTACAGTTCCGGCATTCCCGGAAGCCTGATATCGCTAATGAAATATCGTTTGCCGTCGATGTCAGCTTCCCCCGTCAGGACCGCCGGCAGATCCGGGTCGTATACTGTACTGCCAAGCGCTTTTGTCAGCGCTTCACGACGTGTCCATACCCGGAAGAATACATCTTCACCTGTGATATTCGCTGCGTCCTCCGGGGCGAACCACCTGGAGGATATCGCCTTCATATCACACTTTCTGCTGAGCTGTATGTCCAGTCCGCATTCGCGGTCCGCAACAAGAACAGCCCAGATACCCCCGGAATGAGAAATGGAGAAACAGCTGAAGCCTTCTATATATGGCTTGCCGTGTTCTCCTTTCTTCAACGCTCCGGACAGCGTCTTTGCCTTATTTTCATCTCCGGTATGGACCGTAATTGCCTTTTCGAGCAGACCGCGGCTTTCCTCCCGGCTGCCCGCGAAATTGTCGGTGTAATAAATGATCACTGCGCAAGTTCCTTAAGGGCTTCTTCGATTACGTCTTCACCTTCAGCTTCTATATCAGGTGTTACGCCTACGCCATTGACAGTCTCTCCATTCGGTCTGAAATACTCTGTCACTGTTATCTTGACAGCTGTTCCGTCACCGAACTTTTTCAGCATCTGTGTGACACCTTTACCATATGTTTTGGTTCCGATAACGGTTCCCGCCTTGTTATCCTGAAGCGCAGCTGTAAGTATCTCCGAAGCGCTTGCAGTATTTTCGTTTACCAGGATGACCATATCGAGGTCAGCAGCACTGGCTTTTGAGTTGTAAACAGTTTCAGATCCGTCTTTCGTGTTTTCACTCATGATTTTGCATGCAGGGAGCAGGTAATCCGCTATCTCGATGCTCGGTTCAGTGAGGCCGCCGCCGTTGTCTCTCAGATCAAGGATGAATTTCGTACAGCCTTTGGCCTTGAGGTCCTTAACGGCCATTTTGAAATCGTCATCCGTGCCTTTGACGAATGATGAGATGTTTATGTATCCGACCTCCGGATGTCCCTCTATTACATCGTACGCCACGGAATCAGCTTCTATCTTCTGTCTGTTGAGTTCGAAATCTATGGTCTCGTCTCCGCGCTTTATTGTGAGCGTAACTTTTGTTCCGGCTTCTCCGGTTATCATCTGTACCGCTTCATCCACATCAGCAGGTTTTTTTCCGTCGACCTTTAAGATTATATCATCAGGCTTTATGCCTGCTTCAGCAGCAGGAGTATCATCAAATACTGTCATGATCACAATATTATCACCGTCCTGTATGACGCCTATTCCAACGCCGACGAACTCGCCCAGATACCGTTTCTCAATCTCCGCATATTCTGCAGCGGTGTAGTATACAGCGTATGGATCGCCTATGCTGCTGACTATCTCCTTGAGCTCCTCATCACTTATTTCTTCAGGCTCGCGCTGTGCGATAGGATCTTCCCCTATCATCTTCATGATCTCGTAATACTTGCCGTATGATTTGTCAAGATCTATGAAATAATCATAGGCTTCTTCAGTGACATAGTTTCCTATGCCGAACACCTTCGTACACAGTACCAGAACTGCAAGGCAGGCCATAAACCCAAAAAGGAAGGACAACAGAAAGCCGAGCCTTTTCTTAGGCTGCTTTACTTCTTCCGTCGTCTCAGCCTCATCGCCGAGAAGCGGCTCATCCGTAACTCCGTCATCCACGTTATAGTAAGCGGTGTCCGAAAGATCGAGTCCCAGCTTCTTTTCTTCTTCTATTTCTTTGATCAGATCTTCGTGCATTATTCAGTCCCCGCAGGCAATATCTCTCTTGCTATCACCTGCGCCTTTCTCACGTCTCTCCAGGTATTGATCTCTATATTGCAGTATATATCCACCTTGCCCTCAGTCACAGCCTCATAAGCTTCTGCAGCATTTCTGAAAATAACTGCATCTATTCCCCTGCCGTCTGCTGTGATCAGTGAGAACCTAGCCATTTTATCATCGTCTTTAAGAAATCTCCAGCCTCTTACCTCAGCATTCCGGATAACAAAGACCGGGACCTCATTGTCCTTTCCGCAAGGCTCGATCATCTGCAGCGCCTCAGCAAGACCGAGATCGATATCATCGGTCTCAAGTTCCGCGTCGCTGGTGTGTACCTCATCCAGAAGGTCGGGCTTCTTATCAAGCATAAGACGGATATCCCTGTTCAGATCCTTCCTCAGTTCATCCATGCTGCCGGCATCGATGGTAAATCCGCATGCCGCGCTGTGACCGCCGAAGCTTATGAACCTGTCTCTGTATTTATCGAGCATTTCATAAAGGTTCACGCCGGGGATGGATCTGCCTGTACCTTTGTATATATCGCCGTTCCTGGATATTACGACGACAGGTCTGTTGATCTTTTCCCTGAGCTTACCCGCTACTATTCCAAGCACACCTTCGTGCGAGTCGTTGATCTCTACTATTACGAAATCTCCCTGTCCCAGCTCTTTGTCGAGCAAGGAGCTGCCTCTCTCGTATGCTTCATCCTGGAGCTTTCTTCGCTCTCTGTTGGCTTCTATAAGCTCATTGCAGCAGTCCCTGATCTCCTGATCATCATCTGACAGCAGAAGTCTTACGCCCAGAGAAGCATCACCCAGTCTGCCTGAAGCGTTGATTTTAGGAGCGATACCGAATGATATATCGCCTGCTTTAAGATTTCTGTAGTCAAGAGCCGATCTGTCGATCAGTTCTCTTAAACCTTTGTTGCGACAGCCCAGATGGATGCTTCTTAAACCGCATTTAACAATAGTTCGATTCTCGTCAACCATTGGCATTATATCAGCGATAGTACCGACAGTTGCAAATTCCAGCATTTCGGCCATCAACGGACCCGGAACACTGCGCTCTCTTGCGATGGCAAGTGCCAGCTTATATGCAACTCCCACTCCTGCCAGGCCTTTGAATGGATAATCATCTTCTTCAAGTCTTGGATTGATTATGAGACCTTCTGCCCTGTTCCCGCTCATATTGTGGTGATCGGTCACGAGAGTATCGATGCCGAGCGAATGAGCATATGCGGTCTCCTCAGCAGACGATGACCCGCAGTCGACAGTCACGATGAATTCTCCGCCGTCATCGCGTATCCGGTCTATGGACTCTCTGTGAAGGCCGTATCCTTCATCCAGTCTGGATGGGATGTAATATGTTACGTTTGTGGTCAGTGAACCGATGACCTTCATTAAAAGAGCAGTCGAAGTGATGCCGTCGACGTCGTAGTCCCCGTAAATGACTATACGTCTTCCCTCATCGACCGCTTTTAGCAAAGAATCCACTCCTTCGCGCATGTTAGCGAGCAGGAATGGATCATACGCCAGTCTCGGTTTCGGAGAGAAGAATTCTTCGAGCATCTCCTCTCCGATCCCGCGTGATTCAATTATCTCTAGTATTTTTGAATGAATGGTCATCTGATGTCTGACAATTATCAGTAAAGTGAGAACGGATTTATATGGCTTCCGTTCTGGAAAACGGTAAAGTGCAGATGCGGTCCGGTCGATGCGCCTGTGCTGCCGATATAGCCCAGTACGCTGCCCTTCGTAACATACTGCCCTGCTTTACAATTATAACCGCTCAGGTGTCCGTAGAGAACACTGTATCCGTTTCCGATAGCATATTGTATGCAGTTTCCGTATCCGCCGTACCACGATGCTCTGGTTACATAGCCATCTGCTATTGCATATACCGGTGCACCCTTTGTGCCGCTGGTAAGTACGATATCCAGGCCGTTATGGAACTCTCTGCCGTGGAACGGGCATCTTCTCCATCCGTATTTATCTGAGAGCTCCCAGTTTGACGCCGTCGGCCATGCATATTCGCCCGGTGCCAGGTCTACTTCTCCACCGGCATCTACGATCATCTTCTCAGCCTCAAGCTGCTTTCTCAGGGCATCAGCCGCCATTTCAGCTGCTTCTGCTTCTTTCTGCGCCTGAAGAGCATGCATCTCATCGGCTTCTTTCTGGTATTTCTTTTTCAGCTCTTCGGTCTCCGTCTCTTTTGCTTCGAGTCCGATCTGCTGATCTTCAAGTACAGCTTGCTCAGCCTCGAGCGCCGCCTGCTGATCCTCCAGCACTGCCTGCTGTGCCTCCAGCTCTTCCTTGAACTTCTTGAGCACCTTGTAATCTTTCTGCAGTTTCTTCAGGATTTTTTCATCATTTTCGAGTATCCTGTGAACTACTCCGACATTTGCAAGAAGGTCCTCTATGCTCTCGGAATTAAGAATTACATCGATCATTCCGGCATTTCCGCTCTTGTACATGGCTACAAGCCTGTTGTTGAGAGCGGTGTTCTGATCTTCGATTTCCTTTTCCTTGGCTTTCATCTCAGCTCTTTTGGCCTCGATTTCTGCCTTCTTGGCATCAATCTCATCTACCTTGGCATCGATTGCAGCTTCTGTATTCGATATCTCGACTTTTTTATTCTCTATATCACTCGCGAGCTGGTCAAGCTGCTTCTCAGCTTCCTCGAAGTTGGCGACCGCTGCCGCTGCTTTTTTAGCCAGATCCTTGGCTTCCTTGCGCTTTGCTTCGGTAGCTTCTTTAGCTGCCTTGGCCTCCTCCTGAGCCTTGTCATACTCTTCCTGTGTCACTGCGAATGATGACATGAAAGTTGCTGAAAACAAGGCGGTGATCAGTACGAATACCAGTATTAAGCTTAACTTTTTTCTATTCTTCATCCTGCTCCGCCCCGTTCTATACATTGAGGAATCTTCTTATGGATATCGCACTTCCTATTACACCTATTCCGATGCCAAGGCAAAGGAACATTATCAGAAGTATATTTGTGAGCTGCTCAGCAGGCACAACTGATACCGAAAGGATCCTCAGAATGTCTGAACCGATTATGCCCGTCAGCTTCGAATAAATCAGGTAAGTCAGACCAGTCGCGATAACAGATGACAGGACTCCTATGATTATGCCTCCCCATATGAACGGCGCCTTTACGAACCAGTTGGTAGCGCCGAGATATTTCATGATTCCTATCTCTTTCTCTCTGTTGAACACAGTGAGCTTTATGGTATTGGCGACTATTATAATCGATACGATCACAAGAAATATCATTGCCGCAATGGATCCTACCTCAATGAAATGCGATATCTGTGCCAGTTTTTCGATAGTGTCACGGTAGTAAACGACATCATCCACACCTTCTATGCCCGGCGCGGTTTCCGCGACACTGTTTGCCGCGTCCTTATCGCTTACATTTACGGTATATGAGTCCGGAAGAGGATTCTCCGGAAGGTTATCCAGAAGGTATCCGTTATCTCCCCAATTCTCTTTCAGTGCTTCAAGAGCCTGATCCTTGGTAACATACTCTACCTTCTCAACTCCGGTTATCTTTTCCAGAGAAGTTCCGACAGCGTCCGTGACCTCCTGGGTATTTCCGTCTTTCATGTATATCTGGATCACGTTGTAATCCTTACCGATTGACTTTGCGAACATGTTGACATTCACGAACGATACGAAGAACAGTCCGAGAATAAGCATCATCGCTGTGATGGCAAGGATCGCAGTGAAGTACATGCCCTTGTTGCGTCCCATCTGGGAAAAGGCCTGTTTGAGATTGTATCCTGCTCTACTCATAGATGTCCTCCCCACCATTCAGATAGGTGTCAACGAGGCTGTCATCATATCCGGCCGGATCATGTAAGGTTACAGTTCTGCCACTGACGCTCTCATTTTTCCTGTTGATCTGAGCCTGGGCAGCCCTGAGCTCCCTCGGATCAAGGAATGTAGTAAAGCCCGGAACGTAGAGATCATCTTCTTCTTCGTTCTGCTTTGTAAATCCGTAGCTCCCCTCTTCATCGCGGACGATCTTTCCGTGATCGATGGCCACTACTCTCTTGTTCATCTTGTCGACGATATCCTTTGCGTGGGTAACCATCAGGACAGTCGTTCCTCTCACGTTGATCTGTTCGAGGAGTCTCATTATGTCCATTGCAGTGATAGGATCGAGGTTTCCGGTAGGCTCGTCGCAGATGAGCACTCTCGGTTTGTTTACGATAGCCCTTGCTATGCCTACTCTCTGCTGTTCTCCTGCAGAAAGCTCGTCAGGATATCTGCTGGCCTTGTCAGCTATATCTACAAGCTCGAGCACATAAGGCACTCTTTCTTTGATCTCTCTTCTGCTCTTGTGAAGGACCTCCATCGCAAAGGCTACGTTCTCATAGACCGTCTTCTTCTCGAGAAGTCTGAAATCCTGGAACACCATGCCGATCTTCTGCCTGATTTTCGGCACTTCGCGCTTTTTGATTTTTGTTATATCCTTTCCGGCAAGAATGATCCTGCCGCTGTCAGGCTCGATCTCCTTGAGAATGAGTCTGATGAATGTTGTCTTGCCGGCACCGCTTGGCCCCACAAGAAAAACAAAGTCGCCGCTGTTAATATGCACGCTTGCATTTATCAGCCCGACATTGTTTCCATACTTTTTTGTTACGTTATTGAATACTATCATGCCTGTAGTTCCGTTTCCGCTGAAAAAACTGCATTTTTACGCAGATTAATACGGAACTATTATACATTTTGGCATATTGCTATTTTCTCAAACTTAATGAACTTTCATTTTCTGGCAGCCCCTGTTTTTCTTGCTGCTTCAGCCACTGCAGCTGCCACTGCAGGACCTACTCTCCTGTCGAAAGCTTTCGGAATTATGCATTCAGCAGAAAGCTCATCGTCAGAAACAAGACCGGCAAGAGCCTCTGCTGCAGCCAGCTTCATCTCTTCATTTATGGTCTTCGCTCTGCAGTCGAAAGCACCCCGGAAGATACCCGGGAAAGCAAGTACATTGTTGATCTGGTTCGGGTAATCCGACCTTCCTGTAGATACGACGGCTGCCCCGGCGGCTTTTGCCTCATCAGGGAATATCTCAGGCACAGGGTTGGCACATGCAAAGATAACAGGATCTCTGTTCATCGATCTCACCATTTCCTGTGTGACCAGACCCGGGGCTGATACTCCTATGAACACGTCGGCGCCTTTGAGCGCATCTGCGAGCGTACCTTTTTCACATTGAAGGTTTGTGCATTCAGCAAGTTCTTCCAGAGCCGGATTCATACCCTCTTTACGGCCCTTGTAGATAAGACCGCATATATCGCTCATGATAATGTTCTCAAATCCCTGTGAAAGCAGCATCTTGCAAATGGCAGTGCCTGCAGCACCTGCGCCGGATATGACTACCTTTACTTCCTCTTTTTTCTTATTAACGATTTTGAGCGCGTTCATCAGTCCGGCAAGAACTATCACCGCCGTACCATGCTGATCATCATGAAATACCGGAATATCGCATCTCTCCTTCAGCCTGCGCTCTATCTCAAAGCATCTCGGTGCGGATATGTCCTCAAGGTTTATTCCTCCGAAAGATCCTGATATCTGATATACCGTCTCAACTATCGTATCCACATCCTGTGATCTGATGCAAAGCGGAAAAGCGTCTACATCAGCGAATGATTTGAAGAGCACGCACTTGCCCTCCATGACAGGCATTCCTGCTTCGGCACCTATATTGCCGAGGCCCAGAACGGCAGAACCGTCTGTTATGACCGCGCACATGTTCCATCTTCTTGTCAGCTCATAGCTTTTGTCCGGATCCTTCTGTATCTCGATGCATGGCTGAGCTACTCCCGGAGTGTATGCAAGCGAAAGATCGTCTTTGTTGTTCACATTTACCCTGGAGACAACTTCTATCTTTCCGTTCCATTTCTCGTGAAGTTTTTTTGATTCAGCTGCGTAATCCATTGTTTCTTCTCCCCTTTTACACCTTCAGAATATGTTTGACTCTAACACTGATCAGCGTTTTATTCAACAATTATGCGCTTCTTCCCTGCTTGATAACGGCACGGTTATGTAATAGACTAAATCGAAACGAGGGGGTATTCCACATGACCAGAAAAGAGCGGATTCAAATGATGACCGATATAATGGCATCGTTCATCGGATACACGGCTGTACATCTGCCTGACGATGTCATCTCGAAACTCAGGGAACTCAGAGATTCGGAGGAAGATCCTGCTGCGCTGAGCATATATGACATGATGTTTGAGAACATGCGGCTCGCGTCAGAACTCGGAAGGCCTTCGTGTCAGGATACAGGGTTCGTGCAGCTGAGGATCGAATGCGGCAGCCGCTTTCCTCTCATAGACGAACTGGAGGAAATCCTTCGCTGTGCTGTCATAACAGCAACAAATAACACCCCTTTGCGCCCGAATGTAGTAGAGACATTCGATGAGATCAACACCGGAAACAACACGGGAACAGGTGCGCCATCCATATCGTGGAAGATAGTACCAGGCTGGGACGGCTGCGGTATTTATACATATCTTGCAGGCGGCGGATGCTCGCTTCCGGGTCACGCAGCGGTTCTGATGCCGGGAGAAGGTTATAAGGGTGTTGTGCGATTTGTTCTTGACCGTATAGCTGAGTACGGGACAAATGCCTGCCCTCCTTTATACGTAGGCGTAGGTATTGCAAATTCCGTTGATACTGCAGCCATGCTGTCAAAGGAAGCACTTTTCAGGCCACTGGGTTCACACAGTCCTAACGAAAAAGCTGCAGAGATGGAACGTATGCTGGAAGATGCCATAAACACCATGGGAATAGGTCCTCAGGGCATGGGAGGTAAAGCTTCGGTGCTTGGTGTCAGCATACAGCACGCAGCCAGACATACAGCCACTCTCGGTGTCGGAGTCAGTTTCGGCTGCTGGACACACCGCAGAGGCCATATAGTATTTGAAAGAGATCTCAGCTTTGTTACTGAGACTCATCCCGGATTCACATTCGTTCAGTAAAGGAAAGGTACGGCAGCAAGATGACAGAGACCATAAACGGAAAAACCATCCTCAGCACACCTTTCACAGAAGAAGACATTCTCGCCCTCCGTGCGGGAGATGTTATATATATTAACGGAGACATAGTCACAGGTCGTGATGATGTACATATACGTGTCATAGCGGAAAACATGGACCTGCCTGCGGTCATAAACGACAAAGCTCTTATGCATGCGGGACCGATAGTTAAGTGTTCTGAAGAAAGCGGATTTGAAGTTATCGCCATAGGACCGACCACATCCATGAGGATGGAAAAGTTCGAGTACGATTTCATAAAAAAGACCGGTGTCAGATTCATCATAGGCAAAGGCGGTATGGGAGAACGCACTGCTGAAGCATGCCGCGAATTCGGAGCAGTACACTGCGTGCTTCCTGCCGGCAACGCTGTAGTTACAGCTCTGTGTGCCGAAGAGATCACAGGCGTAGAATGGCTGGATCTGGGCATGGCTGAAGCGCTCTGGAACATACGGGTAAAGGGTCTCGGTCCGCTTATCGTAACGATAGATTCAGGCGGCAGAAACCTATTTGCGGAAAGAAAAAAAGAGATCGCCAGGCGAAAGGAAGAACAGATAGAAGAAATCGGCAAAAAGCTTGAATCCATTCTGTAAAAAATACCGGTATGATGCTTAAGCACCATACCGGTATTTTTTACTGTTCTATGATTTTTCTGATGTATTCTATCTGCTTTCTTACCGAGTCAGGACTTGTTCCGCCGGCCGAGTTTCTTTTCTCCATGCAGGTCCTGAGATCCAGTCTCTGATAGATATCGTCTTCGATCAGATCCGAAAACATCCTGAACTCATCGAGCGGAAGCTCTTCAAGCGCGCATCCCCTTCCAAGACAGTAGGATACTATCTTACCTGAAATATTATATGCATCCCTGAAAGGCATTCCCTTTACCACCAGGTAATCAGCCATATCGGTCGCATTTATATAGCCCTTCTTAGCGGATTCGTACATGCTCTCTTCATTGACTTCCATTACATCGACTATCTCAACGAAGGCCTCGATACAGAGCTTCACAGCCTCAACAGCATCGAATAGCGGTTCCTTATCTTCCTGGATATCCTTGTTATATGCAAGCGGCATGCCCTTCAGCGTCGTGAGTATCGACATAAGGTCTCCGTATACCCTGCCGGTCTTGCCCCTGCACAGTTCAGCAACGTCAGGATTCTTTTTCTGCGGCATGATCGAGGATCCGGTCGTATATTCATCAGGCAGATGTACGAAACTGAATTCCGAGGTCGCCCACATCACGATCTCTTCCGACAGACGCGAAATATGCATCATTATGATCGCCAGAGCCGATATAAGCTCCACGAAGTGGTCTCTGTCAGAGACCGCATCCATGCTGTTCATCGCTATGCCTGTGAAGCCGAGCAGGCTCGCCTCGTACTCCCTGTCTATATCGAAGGTCGTTCCGGCAAGAGCGCAGGCTCCTATAGGAGACCTTTCGAGCATTCTTTTTTTGCAGTCGTCAAGTCTGCTTATGTCCCTTTCACACATCATGGCATAAGCCATAAGATGCTGTCCGAAGGAAACCGGCTGCGCGTGCTGCATGTGAGTATATCCCGGCAGGATGACTCCGGTATTCTTTTCTGCCTTATCTGCAAGCACCTTCAGCAAGTCGCATAAAAGTGCTCTGACACTGTCTGCTTCCTCGATACAGTACAGTTTGGTATCGAGTGCCACCTGATCGTTGCGGCTTCTTGCAGTATGGAGCATCTTTCCTGTGTCACCTATCCTTTCGGTAAGCACCTGCTCCACGAACATGTGGATGTCCTCAGCTGTCAGATCGATCTCGAGGGCACCTGAAGTGATATCCTTTTCGATACCTGTAAGGCCTTCGATCAGAGCATCCGCCTCCTGCTGAGTGATGATGCCCTGCTTAGCCATCATCTTCGCGTGAGCGATGCTTCCTGCTATGTCTCTTTTATAAAGCCTCTTGTCAACGCCTATGGAGGAGTTGATCTCATCTACCAGATTTGCAGTTGTACCGGCAGTCCTGCCTGCCCAAAGTTTTTCCATAGTCTTATCAGTCTCTCTTTATCGGGTGTGAAATATCCGTAGGATCATGCAAAGTCTTCTCTCTCATCGCAAGTACGGTGGTCGGGAGTCCCCATGCATTGATGAAGCCTGCAGCCTGGCCCTGATCGTAGTCGCTTTCGCCGAATGAAGCGAGCGATTCCGAGTAGAGCGAGTATGGAGATGTGACTCCTGCAGGAATGATGTTTCCCTTGTACAGTTTGAGCTTCACTTCGCCTGTAACATTTTTGTTTGCAACGTTCGCGAACGCCGTGAGTGCCTCCTGCATCGGCGAGAACCATTTTCCATTATACAGCATGTCTGCAAAGTCTACAGCCAGTTTCTGCTTAAGATGCATGGTATCTTTATCTACGGTTATAGTTTCGAGCTGGAAGTGTGCTGCGTAGAGTATCGATCCGCCCGGAGTCTCGTAGACGCCATGGCTCTTCATACCGATGAGCCTGTTCTCGACCAGGTTCAGGATGCCTATTCCGTTCTTTCCGCCTATCTCATTCAGC
Source organism: Mogibacterium sp. (assembly GCA_017432075.1). Taxonomy (GTDB): domain Bacteria; phylum Bacillota; class Clostridia; order Peptostreptococcales; family Anaerovoracaceae; genus Crickella. Next base: position 14,008 of record JAFRJV010000155.1, read on the forward strand.
TTTTCGATGATGAGGCTGGCTTTCATCTTCTCTCCGTTCACTGCCACAGGAGCTCCTGCCTCAAATTCAATCGTTACATATTCCGGTTCGTCCGGTGCCTGCAGAGGAGAAACTCCCAGTTCAAGGAATCCTTCCTTCTCATACTGCGGTTCAAGTGACGGATCCTCAAGGTCCAGTCCTTCATGGCTCAGATGCCAGATGTTTTTGTCCTTCGAATAGTTAGTCTCTCTTGAGATCTTCAGAGGCACGTTATGCGCTTCGGCATAATCGATTTCTTCGTCCCTGGACTTGATATCCCACTCTCTCCAAGGAGCGATGACCTTCATTCCCGGAGCCCATCTTTTCACGGCAAGCTCAAATCTTACCTGATCGTTTCCTTTGCCCGTGCAGCCGTGACAAACAGCGTCAGCGCCTTCTTCAAGGGCGATCTGGGCAAGCTTCTTTCCTATGATAGGACGTGCAAATGCCGTACCCAGCAGATACCCTTCATATGTGGCATCCATCTTGAGCGATGGGATGATTACCTCATCGACCATTTCATCTACCAGGTCTGCGACTATCAGCTTGCTCGCGCCGGTCTTGATGGCCTTCTCTTCAAGGCCTTCGAGCTCATCATTCTGCCCTACGTTTCCGCATACGGCGATGATCTCAGGGTCATCGTAGTTTTCTTTCAGCCACGGGATAATGATCGAGGTGTCGAGTCCTCCTGAGTATGCCAGAACGATTTTTTTGATTCCTTTATTATCCATTTTACTGCCCCTTTCTATCTTCAGTCCTAAAACACTTTTTGTCTGAATCAGTCAAGCACTTTGCGCATGGCTTCGAGTGCCTGATTTATTTCATCTTTACTTATTGTCAGCGGAGGAAGCAGTCTCAGTCTTTGCCCTGCAGGAATTGCAAGTACGCCCTCCTCCATCAGTTTACTGACAGCTTCTGCCCCGGTCATTCCGTCAAGGTCTATGCCTATCATGAGTCCGAGTCCGTCCAGTCCCGTGACCTTTTTCATCTGCCCGAGCTCGCTTCTGATGAATTCTGACTTGGCCTTTACCGAGTCCAGAAATGCTTCATCCATCGTGTCGAGCACCACACATGCTCCTGCACACGCCACAGGGTTCATGCCGAAGGTGGAACCGTGATCACCCGGTACAAGAACATCACAGGTCTTTGGTCCGCATATGATGCCGCCGATCGGCAGACCTGCTCCGATACCCTTTGCGAACGAGACTATATCCGGTTCAATTCCGTACTGCTCGAATGCGAAGAGTGTTCCGCTCCTGCCTATACCCACCTGCACTTCATCATCTATGAACAGGATGTCCCTGCTTTTGCAGAGCTCAGCAGCCTTATCCACGAATTCCCTGTCGAGAGCGTGGACTCCGCCCTCACCCTGTACCAGTTCCATAAGGAAGGCACATGGATCGTACTGATCTGCCAGTTTTTCAAGGGCATCCGCATCATCGATCTCCGCATGTACGAAACCCGGAACGAGCGGTGCAAACACCTCCTGCGCTTCTGCAAGTCCCGTGGCAGTCACAGTGGCAAGTGTTCTTCCGTGGAATGATTTCTTAAGTGAGATTATTGTATTTTTCTTATGGTCTGCGAGAGTGTTTCCGTATTTTCTGGCAGTCTTTATAGCCGCTTCGTTTGCTTCTCCGCCTGAATTTGCGAACCACACCTTGCAGAGACCGCTTCTGGTCACGAGCTTTTCGGCGACCATCGGACCCGGCTCGGTATAGTACAGATTTGACGCATGCTGTACTTTTTTAAGCTGTCCTATAACAGCCTCAAGCCATGCTTCATTGCCGTATCCAAGCGAGTTGGCGGCATATCCGCTGCAGAGATCCACATACTCTTTGCCGTTGACATCAGTCACAGTCGCACCGCTTGCGTGATCTATCACTACGTCATAACGGTTATATGTGTGTACGATATATTTCGCATCGAGTTCCTTGATTTGGCTGCGATCCATCAGTCGCTCCTCTCTCTGTTGTAATACTTTACTCCGTCCTTCATTATCACGGTACCTACACCTCTGTCGGTGAATATCTCGAGTAACAGGCAATGTGGAATACTGCCGTCAAGAATATGCACCCGGTTGACGCCTCCTTCTATTGAGCGGAAGCAGTTGCGCACTTTAGGGATCATGCCGCCGGTTATGATCCCATCGTCTATCATCTTCTCCGCTTCTTCTATGAATAATTCGGATATGAATGATTCAGGATCATCAGGATCAGTGCAGACTCCCGGAGCATCGGTGAGATACGCAAGTTTGTCAGCTTTAAGCGCCTTTGCGATCTCCGCAGCAGCATGGTCTCCGTTTATATTGTAGGACTGACCGCTTTTATCCATGCCTATCGGATATACGATCGGCAGGAAATCATCATTCAGAAGGTCTGTGATTATTTTTGTGTCTACTTCTGTGACTTCACCGACAAATCCTATGTCTTTCATTCCCGGCTTTGCTCTCTTTACAGTGAGCAGTCTGCCGTCCTTGCCGCTTATTCCGCAAGCCCTTACTCCGAGCTGCTGGGCCATTGTAACAAGATCGCTGTTGACCTTGCCGAGTACCATCTCTGCTATCTCAAGTGTATCTGCGTCCGTGACTCTCAGTCCGTTGATGAACTGTGGCTCTATGCCTGTCTTTCTCATCCAGCTGCTTATCTCGTTGCCTCCTCCGTGCACGATCACAGGTTTGAATCCGACAAGCTTCAGAAGAACAGCGTCCTCTATAACATGCTTTTTCAGCTCATCATCTATCATGGCGCTTCCGCCGTATTTGATGACGATTATCTTGCGGTTGAACCGCTGTATGTAAGGGAGAGCCTCGATGAGTACATTGGCTTTCTCCATGTATTTCTCTTTTACCATTCCTGATATCCCTTCGTTTTATGAACGGTATGAGCCGTTGATCTTTACATAATCATATGTGAGATCGCAGCCCCATGCATATGCTTCAGCTTCTCCGTCATGCAGGTCCGCTTCGACAGTGACGTATTCCTTTGAAAGGATCTCTGTTGCGAAGTCGTCATCGAACGGTATCGACGCTGACGCCTTGCATACCAGTACCTCTCCGGCTTCTGACTTTACGCTTACATCGATATTTGAAGCATCGAATTCGGCATCCGTATATCCTATTGCGCAAAGTATGCGTCCCCAGTTGGCGTCCGATGCGAATACAGCTGCCTTGAAGAGTGAGGAGCAGACGATGCTCTTGCTGACGAGTCTTGCAGTCTCCTTATCCGGAGCCCCTGTAACATGGGCTTCCAGCAGTTTTGTGCATCCTTCTCCGTCGCCCGCGATCTTCTTTGAAAGCTCAACACTTACAACGTGAAGTGCTTCGCAGAACGCATCATACGCTTCTCCTGTTTCGCATATCTCCGGATTGCCTGCAAGTCCGTTTGCAATTACGACTACTGTATCGTTTGTTGATGTATCACCGTCAACGCTTACCTGATTGTAGCTGTCAGCGATCTCTTCGCGGAGAGCCTTGCTTACCAGCTCCTGGCTGATGGCGCAGTCTGTCGAGATGAAGCTGAGCATGGTGCCCATGTTGATGTGTATCATGCCGCTTCCCTTTGCTATGCCGCCGAGTGTACAGACCGTGCCGCCTACCTCAAACTGAACGGCACATTCCTTTATATATGTATCCGTCGTAAGGATCGCAAGCGCCGCATCTGCTGATCCGGTCCTTGAAAGACTGCCTGCGAGTTCAGGCATCGACTGTTCGAAAGGCTCTATAGGAAGCGGTACTCCTATGACTCCCGTTGCTGCCGGCAGTACGTCCTCTGCTTTTATTCCCAGACATGCCGCTGCGATCTGTGTGGCTTTTTCTGCCACTTCTTCGCCGTCAGGTGTACATGTGTTGGCATTGCCGCTGTTGCACAGCACAGCCTGGGCTATGCCGTTCTCAAGATGTCTTTTCGTTACCGCAATGTGTGCAGCCTTTACTTTATTTTTTGTATATACGGCGGCTGCATTTCCCGGGACCTCACTGACTATCAGAGCCAGATCAGGCTTTTCCGAGTTCTGCTTTATGCCACTGTAAATGCCTCCTGCTTTGAATCCTGTTGCGGCAGTAACACCGCCTTCAATCTTCTTCACCATAGATTCCTCCTGTATCATCTCCTCTCAGAAGATCCTCTCGGGGCTTTTATATCAGCCCTGCAGTCTCTTCTGTCCCAAGTACTATATTAAGATTCTGCACCGCCGCTCCTGACGCTCCCTTTCCGAGATTGTCATATGAGGCGATCAGAAGTATTCTCTCCTCATTTCCGGTCACATACATCTCCACACCGTTGCTCCCTGCCATCGGGTTGGAATATACCTTGCCGCTCTCCGGCGCTTCATCATTTACATTGATGAGCGGCTCAGCATCATACCTCATATGTAAAGCCTCCTTTACATCTTTTATGCCGGCTCCGTTCCTGAGCATTGAACCGTGAACCGGAACGGTCATGACCATACCGCTGTAAAAGTCGGCAACCACCGGGCTGAAACAAGGCGCATGCTCAAGGCCGGTCATTGCGACCATTTCCGGAAGATGCTTATGTGACTGACCCAGTGCGTACTGTCCCGGTGAGTCAAGAGCTGCCGCTCTGTCATCGTCCTCGTAGTCTGCAATCATCTTCTTTCCGCCGCCCGAGTATCCCGTCACGCAGAAGCATGTCAGAAGATCGTCCCTGTCAAGGAGACCTGCTTCAATGAGAGGTCTTACAAGAAGAATGAAACCGCTCGCGTGGCAGCCAGGGTTTGCGATCCTGGTGCTGCTTCGTATCTTCTCTCTATGGCCGGCAGTCAGTTCCGGCATCCCGTATGTCCAGTCCGGATCGGTGCGGTGTGCAGTCGATGTGTCAATAATGACAGAATCCGCAGGGGCCGCAGCCGCTATCTCCCTTGAAGCCTGATCCGGCAGGCATAGTATGCTGACATCAGCCTCCTTGATCATGTGTACGCGGGCTTCTATGTCCTTGCGCTTTTCAGGATCGATCTCCATTATCTGTATGTCCGGACGGCCTGCAAGATATTCGTTAATTCTCAGCCCTGTTGTTCCATGGGCTCCGTCTATGAATACTTTATACATTTTTTTATCCTTCGATTATGTAAGGCACCGCGGCAGCAGGTATCGGGCATATATATTCCTCGCCTCCCAGGCGCGCCCTGAACTCTGCCTGTGCCTTTTCAATAAGTGATGTATCTGCAAACAGATCTGCAGCAGAACATGCCAGCACCTTTGCAGCATACAGCATGCCCTTGTCTCCTATGGCAGAAGCTCCGCATGATACGTTCTGCCAGGAATGACCAGGCGAGTGCGCTGTGAAACACACTGTATTGAACTGCGCGGCCGGAGTCTGCCAGCTGACGTCTCCGACGTCAGACGAACCGGGCTCGAATTCATTGCCGCTGTAGAAAGGCATCAGGAAATCGTTAAGGCACTTCTTTCCATGGTCTGACATCTCCCATACTTTCTCCCTGATTGTGGTGTCGAACTGTGCCCCTGTTCCCGGAACCTCGTTTGACGCCGGGCACGTTGCATCCAGTTCCGCGGCAAACGCCATCTCATCATCCGTATACTCAGGCATAGGCACATAGCCCATGTTGCGGTACAGAACCTTTTCCAGTGTCGTGTTCGGGACTGCATTGGCAGTACCGTCAACGAATATCCTGTCGAATGTTGTTCCGGTCATAAGCGCTGCGCCTTCAGCGCATTTATCAACTCTATCCTGAAGAGCGAGAGTATCTTTCACCAGTACTGATCTCACCATGTACAGAACCGATGCATGAGGCTGCACAACATTTGGAGAAAGACCTCCTCCATCAACTATTGCATAATGGAGGCTGCACTCCTTTTTCATGTGTTCCCTGAGATAATTGGCTCCTACATTCATGAGCTCAACAGCGTCGAGAGCTGATCTTCCGTTTTCGGGGTCTCCGGCAGCATGTGCCGCTATACCGTTAAACTTGTAAAGAACCTGAGTGCACGAATTGTTGGTGCCCGTAATCACCTGATTCTCACTTCCGGGATGCCATGTAAGCGCACAGTCGAGTGACTTCCACATCCCTTCGCGGGCCATGAACGCTTTAGACGCTCCGCCCTCTTCACCCGGACATCCGAAGAAGATAACAGTGCCGTCAGAGCCTGTCTCTTCCAGGTATTTTTTCACGGCTGCAGCCGCTCCGAATGATGCAGCCCCGAGCATGTTATGTCCGCAGCCATGTCCGCTGCCGCCCGGAACCGTCTCCTCGCGATGTGTGCACGCGGCTTTCTGTGAAACGCCTGAGAGAGCATCGAATTCTCCCAGTATGCCTATTACCGGCCTGCCGCTTCCCGAAACATATTTACCCGAGAACGCCGTTGCTATATCAGCATGTCCTGTCTCCACTTCAAAGCCATGTTCTTTCAGCTTCTCGATGTAAAGAGCTGAGGACTTCGTCTCTTTCAGAGAAAGCTCCGCATACTCCCATATGCTGTGTGAGATATCAATGATCTCATCTGAATTGTTATCTATGATTTTAATGATTTCTTCTTTGTTCATATATACTACAGTACTTTGCTCAGGAAGTCCTGAAGACGCGGGTCCTTAGGATCTTCGAATACCTGTTCCGGCGATCCCTCTTCCTTGATATAGCCTTCATCAACGAACAGCACGCGATTCGAAACCTCTCTGGCAAATCCCATCTCGTGAGTAACGATGACCATTGTCATTCCGGCCTGAGCCAGTTCCTTCATAAGGTCGAGTACCTCTCCTATCATCTCCGGGTCCAGCGCTGATGTAGGTTCATCGAAAAGCATTACATCAGGATTCATGGCTAGAGACCTCACGATGGCAATACGCTGCTTCTGGCCACCTGAGAGCTTCGACGGAAATACATTTGCCTTGTCCTCAAGTCCGATACGCTTAAGAAGAGTCATTGCCTGTTCGCGTATCTTTTCTTTCTCTGCGTTCAGGTCCTTTACCTTGTTGTATTTTGCTGTCTCGATCGGTGCCAGCATGATGTTGTCGAGCACATTCAGGTTGTTGAAAAGATTGAACTGCTGGAATACCATGCTCATCTTGCGGCGTCCGAGGTTGGTATCGATATGGTTCTCTTTGTAGATCTTCTCCATCAGGGCTTTATATTCCTGCCCTTCCCTGGAATGCTTCTCCTGAAGAAGGTCCTCACTCTTGATCTTGGTTATGGCATCCATATCTGCAAGGCCTGCGTTCAGAAGGTTTTTATACGTATTCGACGCACGGATGACTTCAAAGTGGAGATACGGATCGACAGGTGTCATGAGCTTTCCCTCGATCCACACCTCGCCGAATGTCGGTTCCTCGAGGAGGTTCATGCAGCGAAGCAATGTTGACTTGCCGGAACCCGAGGCGCCGATGATGGAGATGACTTCTCCCTTATCGACCTTGGTGGATACGCCCTTCAGCACCTTTAGGCTTCCGAAGTTCTTGTATATATTTTTTATATCGAGCATGTTCTGATCATGCATTATCTTATTTTCCATAATCATTTCAGCAAAACGCTATGCGCTCGCCTTCATCCTCCTTTCGGCTATTCCGATCAGCTTAGACAGTGTGAACGTCATCACGAAGTATATGATGCCGATATCCATCAGCGTCGGTACCGTATTGAAGGTAACGCCCTTTATGACCGCATATGTGGTCATAAGCTCGCCGACGAAGAAGTTTGATGCGAGGGAAGTCTCCTTGATAATTGTGATGAACTCATTGCCCAGTGCAGGCAGAATGTTCTTTATTGCCTGAGGCATGACGACCTTGACCATGGTAGTCCTGGAAGTCAGACCGAGAGCTCTCGCAGCTTCAGTCTGTCCCTTGTCGACAGCATTGATGCCGGAGCGGATGATCTCCGAAACATAAGCCGCTGAATTGAGTGTAAGACCGATCGCAACACAGGCGATAGGCGTAGGATCCAGTGAGGTCAGCATCATAGGTACTATGAAATACGCGATATAGAGCTGAAGCAGCGCAGGGGTTCCGCGCATGACCTCGACAAAAGCAGTGATGATAAAGTTCAGAACTTTGAACCGGCTCATCTTGCCGATCGCTAGCAGCGATCCGAGTATGGCTCCAAAAAATACCGCTATTGCTGACAGTAACAGCGTATAACCGATACCGGTCCAGAGCAGTCCCTGCCCGATATAATATGTTACGAAAATATCCCACATGTCATGGAATATGCTTCCAAGTGTCATAAACTAATCCTCCGTCTGTTTCAGACCTGCGGCTGATGCGCAGTTTGATTTTCCTAAAATGAGGGGCTTTCCTCAGGAAAGCCCCTGCATTTGTTTTTCAATAATTATTGATTTCCGTCGAATGCTTTATTCTGCAGCGTCTTCAGTGATCTTGTTGCCCTGATCATCATATCCGAGTTCATCGATGGTCTTGATATTACCGAGCATCTGTGCAGCGTCATACCATGCATCGTCTACGCCGTCCTTTTTC
>JAFRJV010000156.1 GCA_017432075.1 Mogibacterium sp.
ATGGATAATGGTATCCTTCACGATGGGCCCGCTGTCCTGAGTCACCTGATACATGAGGCTGCCCAGTGATTTCTCAAGCCGCTCACCCTCGATTCCAAGAGCTGACGTGAGATCGCTTTGCGGATCGCAATCCACGAGCAAAACCCGTTTTCCTGCCTTTGCAAGACCTGCGCCCAGGTTTAGTGTGGTGGTGGTCTTCCCGACCCCGCCTTTCTGATTACAGATTGCGATTGTTTTACATTCACTCATGCGGCCCTCCTAATTCAACTTGCTGTTCTGCTCTTTAGCTTTATCTCTGAGCAGGTTCTCGATGGAATACCAATCCATAGCATCTGTATCCCAGAACGCATCTTCAAAGAAAAAGGCCGCATCTTCTTCGTACTCTTTACAGCGTTCCAGCAGATGCAGTTCGTGAGCAGCATCATACATTCTGTCGCTGAGAAATATGGTTTCCAGTATCGTAACGAGATAATCCGAATCAGCTGCAAGCAGGCATCTCGTAATCGCCAGCATCGCCTCAGTAGACAGATCGTTTTTCTCTTTTATCATCATGAGATGATCCGATGCCCTGCTTCCAAGCATGAATGCGATATCCATTACCAGTTCCTGTACTTCCGTCGGTTCCCTGTCTTCATATTCCGGATCGCCGCCATCATTCTGATCATCAGGAGGCAGCGTATCCTTATCCTCACATTTGGTGATCATCCCACCAATCAGTCTTTCGAATGCCTCCGCCAGCTCATCCGGCACCTCTACTGCAATAACTTTCCCTTCCATAACGACTTCCGGCTCTTCCTTCTTATCCAGTCCCCCTGCAATAACTTTCATGCTTTCTTTTGTCGTTGCCATAATGTTTCCTTTCTCCATAATAGGTGTTCTGAAATAACAAAAGCTCTGCGAAAATGCAGAGCAATGTATTCAGACGCCCGGATAAAAGGATCATTAGTCGACAAATCTCATCAGGAGCTCGTCTACCGGGTCTGTGTATCTTCCTTCCGCAATCAGCTGGTTCTTCAGTTCCACCAGAGCGATCACGATGACTCTGACTTCATCGTAAGATAACTTGTATTTTGTATTTGACATGGTCTGCACCTCCATTTCCGTTCCCTTTTTCTATAGTATAAGAGCGGGAGGCGCGGCCCACAATTGTGCGAACCGCGCCTGTTCGGGTATGCAAGGGGTCAACATACCCGAACGATAAAGCGTAATTCCTCGCTATCATATCCATATTCGATTGGATCCACCATATTGATGAGCTGACTGCAGATATATCCTGTACTGCAGCAGTCGATATACGCGATGTGCCCGTACTGTTTTCTTGTCTCCGGATCCATTTCAGCGGCCACCTCAGGAGTTTTCACCCAGATATCCCATATTGCGTCCTGGCTGTAATGTTCAGAGGCGACCATATTCAGTTCCTCCAGTGTGACATACCCCTGGACGAGCCCGTCATCCGCGAGTGCTGCGATATCTTTGTATGGGATATAGTATGATATAGACTGCCGCTCGTCACTGATCCATCCAGTGTCAGTAAAGAACTCGATCTGATCCTCTGCCATCTTTTCTATCGGCAAATCCCAATATCCAAACTCATCCCATTGAATGAACGAACGGCTGCGGCTTAATATCGGCGTCAGACGATATTTCCCATCTTTGCAGACATACGGCCCGATTGCCTCGATCTTCCCATCTTTCTCTGCAGCTGCATAGAATTCATAATATGTGCTCATACCTTTCCCCTCCTTCATCTCCAGTGATAATGTAGTAGCATAATACGCCGTGAGTACAAAAGTCTGTACTC
>JAFRJV010000157.1 GCA_017432075.1 Mogibacterium sp.
ACTCCAACGGCGCAAAAAGGCTCCGTATCAAACCATAAAATCGCAGTAACGCCAAAAGTAACGAACGGAGCTGGCTACATTGCCGGAGGAGAAAAAACAGGAAACGCAGTCGAGGTATCGGCAAGCGAGCTGGTCTCCGGGACGAAGCAGATCACGGACAACGGAACAGATATAGATGTTACAAACTATGAAAAAGTAGATGTCGCGGTACCGACTGGCGGCGGCAGCTCAAAGAACGCTCAAACTGCACAAAGCACATCGAGAGCAACCTCATCATCATATACAGAAGTAATATCGCTAACTTGTGAAAAGTCCGGCACATACGATGTATACTGGTCAACCTTCCGCTCGTCAACAAGCGGCACATGGGGCTCTAAACTTTATATAGACAACAGCGCACATGGCTCTGCGATAACAAGTGGCTGGTCAAATCATATACAAAATAATCATTTGACAGGCGTACAAATAGAAGCAGGCGAGGAAGTGGCAGTCAGAGTGAGATCAAGGGGCAGTAACTATTATGGTTATGTCGGCACACTAACGATCATTGAAGCATAAAAAGAGAGGGCTCCGGCCCTCCTTTTTTGATGCCTTGAAGCGGCTATATGTCAACAACGGCGATGATTATGCGACCTCGTTCAAGGATGTAGAACGTGCCGGATTTTGTTGTAATGTTCGGATAGAGGCTGGAATAGTCCACCAATTCAACTAAATCAGAACACTCCAGAGATACAGTGTTTTCAACGGATTCGGACGTATTGAAGGCTATTACGAGCCTCCTGCCGAGACCGTTCGAACCTTTATCAGAACACTCGGAGCCGTTCTGATTTTTTTCTATGTCATAAATATAGATTGAACTCACAAGCGCATCGACAATATCTGCTCGGGCGCCTTGTGTAAATTCGTCGCCTGCCTTGAAGCGGCTCAGAAAGAATCTGATCATGTCTTTAGAGACGACATTCTGCTCCAGCTCGGCCCTGGCGATCTGCGAGTCGATATCATCTTCACGATTTCGGAAGTCGTCGAGCATCTCGAGGAGATCCGGATCGCGTCCGCCGTCTGCTATCATATTGAGAACATTTTTCTTTTTGCGGCGGATATCGTTCTTCTCTGCCTTCAATCCTTCTATCAGCCCGGAAGTCTCGCTCTCCTGCATCAGCTGCATGATTCCGTCAGCCAGCGCGTCGATATTCTCATCTGTCAAGAATGAAGAGGAAATATAACTGATAATAGCCTTCTCGATCAATTCTTTACGCTCGTTCTGCTTGATGCACTTATTGCCGTGGATTCTGCAGGAATAATAATAGTGTATGTCTCCGTTCTTAGATCTGCCGCTCGTGCCGGCCATAGGACGCCCACAGTGGCCGCAGAACAGTTTTCCTGTAAGAATAAAGTCGACTTTGCTCTTTGCTCTCGACTTAGATCTATGATTCATTTCAAGCCTCCTCTGTACTGAATCGAACAAATCACGCTCTACGATTGCAGGCATGCCGTCCTCGATCTCGATATCGTCGTAAATATAATAGCCGATATAGCGCCGATTTCTCAGAATGGTAGTAAGACTCGACCGAGTAAACGGCTTTCCCTTGCTCGTCAGATATCCGCACTCATTGCAGTGCTCCACGACGGCAGCGAGAGTCTTTCCGGAATCGTACTGCTCGAATATGTCTACGACAGTGTTCTCCTCAACAGGATCGATGACATATTTCTTTGTGGCAGGATCCGTAGTATAGCCGAGGATCCTCGGCCCTCCGACAGAAAGGCACTTGAGAGCATTTTCTCTCATGCCTCGCTTTACGCCTCTGGCCAGATTCGCGGAATAGTATTCCGCAAGGCCCTCGAGCATGGCCTCCAGGAGAATACTCTCCGGGCCGTCACTGAGAGGCTGCGTGACAGATACGATCTTGACGCCGTGCTTCTTGAGCTCGTGCCTGTAGGTGGCAGCTGCATACCGGTCACGCGCAAAGCGATCGACAGCATATACGAGCACGATATCAAAATTACGGCTCGCACTGTCGCTGATCATGCGCCGGAAAGCAGGCCGGTCGTCCGTCGTCCCGGAGATCGCCCGATCGATATATTCCTCTATGACAGAAATGCCTTCACGCGCTGCATATTCATAACAGACGCGGAGCTGGCCCTCTATAGACTCCTCGCGCTGGGCGTGAGAAGAGTATCTCGCATAAATTACAGCATTCATGTTAATAGAACTCCAAGAATATAAGATTTCCTACACGGCGAGCGATTCTGCATCTTTTTTATATTTCGGATCCTCGAGCATCATTTCGATGCGCTCGACGATACGGATCTGATCGTCATGATCAAGCTGCCTGCACTTCATGGCGATATCAAAAATGGCCTGGCCATACTCCTCGATGAAGAGGGCATCAGCAGACATAGCATCATCATCGACGATCCATCCTTTAGATACACCGAAATAATCGGCGATTTTCTGAATGGCGCCCATGCGAGGCTCGGCCGAACCGTTTTCCCATGTAGAAACAGCCTTGTCAGAGACTCCGGCAATCTTGCCGAACTCGACTTGAGTCATGTCTTTGGATTCTCTCAAGAATCTGATTTTATTTGCTATACTCATTGATTTTCCTCTCTTTCGTGATATTGAGCATACAATAAAAATAGATAACTTTCAACAAAATAATGATAAATATCTATTAAATATAGAAAAAACGCTTGACCTCTAATTAAATTAGAATTATAGTATTACACACAAGGAGGTATCAGATATGCCAATGACAATAAGACAAGCGCGAATCGGAATAAATGCGACACAGCAGGAACTCGCTGATAAGATGGGCGTACACGTTCAAACATACGCAAGAATGGAGAAACATCCAGAGGACATGACAATAAAGCAGGCGCTATTATTCGCCTCGATTGTCGGCCGCCCTATCAGTGATCTTTATTTTGGCGTCGAACTCCAATTTAATTAGAGAGGACGAGAAAATGCCGATAATACCAATGACGATCAATTTTCCATTTGAGGGCTGCAGAGAGTGCAAATTCATGGAACTCGAAAACGAAGTTGTATGGTCGAACAATACGGCCTACGCAGTATTCACGCGATGCACGAATGAATATCTTTGCGAAAACGCAGCTGAACTCGCTGCGAGAGAAAGGAAAACAAATGAATAATCTGGACATATTCACGATTATAGCGCAGACCGCTATAGTAACCGGCTGCCACGTCCGCCTCGAGCAGAAAGATTACGAGGGAGACGCGAGCGTAGTCGGCAACATGTCGAAGTCACACAGAACGGATCGCGGACTCGTCCTCGAGGTTTATCCTCCTGGGCCGGATGAAGCGGCCGTCGATGAAGAGGAGGCCGACGATGAATAACAGAGAGATACTGATGCAGCTGCCGATTCACTCGATGATAAGGCTCCGGAGCATTATGCAAGTAGAGCTCCAGAGGTTAGTGCATGATCCGGAATTTATGGCAGCATTCGAAGAATGGAAAGCGAAGCGAGACCGGGAGGCAAAGGATGCGGATAAACACTAAGCCGATCATGATCGACAATCTCAACATGGCGCTCAAGCAGATCCCGGAGAGATCCGTCATCGGAATCGCGAGAATGTCCGCAGGCGTGATCGGCAAGCCAGGAGAGAAAGAAGATATACAGATCTTCTACAGAGACGGATGCTCGGAACGCATATCCATCCTGGATATGACGCCGGACGAAGTATTTTTGAAGATATGCAGCATGATATCGACACATGCTGCGCTCGGAGGACAGGAGAAATGAAGAAGATACTCAAAGACATACTGACAGCCATAGGCGGAATCATGTTCGTTCTGGGAATGTGCTCGGCAGACAGCGAATGCCTGCTCTTCCCGATCGTGATGGTACTCGGAGGACTCGCGATCCTCTATCCGAGGGCGAAGGAATTCGAAGCGAGAAAGGATGAAGCGGAATGATAGCGAACATACTGATCGGAGCAGCTGCAGTCATAGGCGCCGCCTTGCTCGTGGCCAACGCCATCGGAGCAGAGATCGCCGCGCTGGCCGAAGATACGCAGGAATATCCGTCCTGCGATAACTGCGCCGGAAAGATAGACGACTGCATCTGCAAATACTGCCGGGACGGATCATGCTGGGAGCATATCAATGA
>JAFRJV010000158.1 GCA_017432075.1 Mogibacterium sp.
AATTTTCGAGGACTAACAAGTTTTGCTTGTTTGTCTTTTCTTTCAAAGTCTTTCATTTTCAGGACTTTCGCCCTGTTAATTCAAGACCTGTTCTGCACTATGAAGTTTTCAAGGTTCCGCTGTGCTTTTCAGCGACAGCTTGTTTAGTATACACAACTCATTCATTTCTGTCAAGAACTTTTTTAGAATTTTTTAAATTCTTTTTTGTTCTTTTTTGAGCTGCTGCAGCGTTACCGCTGCTCATTGGCTTAAAAAATCAGGGCTTGTGTTTGCCCTGTTTTCAAGCACTCGTACATAATACTCTTTTTTAATAAATAGTCAATACCTTTTGTAGCACTTTTTTGAAATTTTTTTCGCTACATTTTTTGCCTTTATTTAACGCCTATTCTTCTGCCTCGAGTTCGGCTTCGCGCTCCTGCCTGGTTATCGCAGCACTCATCATGATATCCTGTTCAGCTGCCATATCCGCCTTGATCTTGGCGATGCGTCTCTGAGCGTTCTTCTGCTCGCGTATACCCTCTTTCGCTTTTGCAAGCGCACGTTTCTCATCCTCCTGCGCTTCCATGAGTTTTTCTTCATTACCGGTAACAAAGCTCGGCCTCGAATATTCGATGCTGAACGACTGCCAGAATCTTCTGAGTCCGAGGATGATCATGCATATACCGATGAGCAGAGTCTGGCTTAGCCTTAATGTGGAGTTATTGAAGAACATGTATCCGCCTGCGATCAGCATGAATGTGCAAAGGGTTACTCCTATTCTTTGATCCGTGTCAGTCTCCATGATATCGAGCCACTCGGATCTGAATGCAAGTACGCCTTCGATGAGCATCCACAGAGCGAACATCACCTGAGCAGTGTTGTCATCTGTGACCTGGCCCGAGATAATGACGATGCCGAAGATGAGCATAAGGAATCCGTCCTTTGCGATGCCGACGCCGGTCTCGGAGACATCAAAATCAGCACGTCTTCCTACGAGTATTTCAAACGCGCCGAGCAGTATGAATACGATGCCTACTATAAATGCGACCGACAGAAAGGCTGCGCTGGCGTTTGCTACGCAGAATATTCCGGAGCCTATCATCGCGACACTCGCGATCATCATCAGTGTTCTCATTGCTTCCTCCTTCGAAATCCGTTATATACTATCACGCTGCGGGCTGTGTTTCAAGGATGCGCAAAGCAAAAGGTGCCGACGGGTCTTCCCGTTGACACCTTTGAATACTTTTTGCGGATCAGCACTACAGGCTGTAGCCTGCGTGGAACGCCTTCTTGTTGAGGTCGATGAATCTGGCCTTTACATTTGCCTCGATCTCAGCATCCCAGTCGATCTCATCGAGTCCCATTGCCTTTACGAGAGCTCCGAGAAGAACGATGTTCATGGCCTTTGGATTTCCGAGTTCTGTAGCTACTTCAGCTGCCTTGAAGGACAGCACTTCGCATTTTTCCTTAAGGTGATCGATAATACCTTCAGGATACTCTGCAGCGCCCAGATTGACCGGTACAGGCTGGATGCGGTAATCATTGATAACCATCTTGCCGCCGATCTTGAGGTGGTCGAGCCATCTGAGAGCTTCCATCTCTTCGAAAGCAACGATAACATCTGCCGATCCCTTGCCAACGATAGGGCTGTAAACCTTATCGCCGTATCTTACCTGTGTGGATACGGAGCCGCCTCTCTGCGACATTCCGTGGATCTCGCTCATCTTGACATCGTAGCCCGCCTTGATGAGACCGCTTGTCAGGATCTTGCTTGCCAGGATAGTTCCCTGTCCGCCTACTCCTACCAGGAGGATATTCTTTACTTCACTCATTATCTTGTCACCTCCTCAATAGCCTTGAATGGGCAAACCTGCTTGCAGACTGTGCATCCGTTGCAGCTTGTCTTGTCGATGACTACCTTCTCCTTTGTGTTGATCAGAGCCGGGCATCCGGTCTTTACGCACATCTTGCAGTTCTTGCACTTGTCCTGATCGATAACGCACTGTGTCTTGTGCAGTGTCGGGAACTCGTCGATATCCTGCTGGCTGAACTTCTTCAGTACGCACGGCCATCTTGTGATGAGTACGCATGGCTCGTCCTTTGGCAGCAGTTTGTCGAGAGCAGAATTTACTTCGTCGAGGTGGTTAGGATTTACCGTGATGATGTTCTCTTCCTTGACTCCGATAGCCTTGCAGAGTGCAGGGATATCTACCTCAGGAGCTTCCTTGCCCATCAGTGTGAATCCTGTTCCCGGATTCTGCTGGTGGCCGGTCATTCCCGTGATACGGTTGTCGAGGATGATGGACAGGTTGTGGCCGCTGTTGTATACAGCATCCATCAGCGAGTTGACGCCTGTATGGAAGAATGTGGAGTCTCCGATTACCGAAACTACCTTTGTATCCTTGCCGGCATCTTTGAGAGCGATCGATGCGCCATGGCCCTGCGAAATGGATGCGCCCATGCAGATGCAGGAGTGCAGTGCGTTAAGAGGGGCAGCCATACCAAGTGTGTAGCATCCGATATCTCCTGTGATCATGATGCCTTTTCTCTTGGACAGAGCGTAGAACAGTCCTCTGTGAGGGCAGCCTGCGCAGAGTGCAGGAGGTCTTACGACCGTCTTCATGTCTGTCGTATAAGTCTCAGGCTCAACGCCGAGGAATGCCTTTCTGACGATATCCGTGTTGAGCTCATCAAACTTAGGAATGACATCCTTGCCAGTGCACTCGATGCCGAGCATCTTTACGTGCTCTTCGATATACGGATCCATCTCCTCTACGATGTAGACTTTATCTACCTTAGAGCAGAAATCCCTGATCAGATCATCAGGCATCGGGAAAGTGAGTCCCAGCTTCAGATAGGAAGCGTTCTCCTCAAATGTCTCTCTCGCATACTGATATGAGATACCCGATGTAATAACACCGATCTTTGTGTCGTGCATCTCGGCTCTGTTGAATTCACAGTCATTTGAGAACGCCTTTGCTGCTGCGATCCTGTCTTCGAGTGTTGCTCTGAGCACCTTGGCATTTGCAGGAGCTGTAACGTACTTTCTGATCTTTGGCTCATAATCAGGAACAGCTGCTTCTTCTCTTTCACCCAGCTCTACGAGACCTTTTGAGTGGCATGTTCTTGTGGTGACATGGAAGAGTACCGGCATGTCGAATCTCTCCGAAAGAGCGAAAGCTTTCTTCATGAAGTCCTTTGACTCCTGAGAGTCAGATGGCTCCAGCATAAGAAGCCTTGCCGATTTTGCGGTGTTTCTGTTGTCCTGCTCATTCTGCGAGCTGTGCTGACCCGGATCATCTGCTACTACCATTACGAATCCGCCGGTTACTCCGGTATAAGCGAATGTGAAAATAGGGTCTGCAGCTACGTTCATTCCTACGTGCTTCATAGCGCAGAATGATCTGACACCTGCGATGGATGCTCCGATTGCAGCCTCTGTAGCAACCTTTTCATTCGGTGCCCACTCGGAGTATACGTCTTCTCCATACTGAGGCATGTTCTCGAGGATCTCCGTGCTCGGTGTTCCCGGATATGCCGAAGCGAATCTTGCGCCGCCTTCCCAGGCTCCGCGAGCTGTCGCCTCGTTACCGGACATGATAACTTTCATAAAGCATTTCCTCCCTTTTACATAATTCAGGTATCGCCATACAGGCGATACCGTTATTGATCGTTTAATGCCCTTACGCCATCATTAGCTTCTATATTTTATATAGAAGAAAAACAATACTTTGCATTGATTATTATACAACTGTTAATGATCTCTTTCAATCTCGCTCTTTGCACTAAAAAGGAGCAAGGCCCCCTTGCTCCTATAGCTTTTCTATTTGGATTGATAATCGACGCACTGCTGACGATCGAGGAAAAAATGTATCCCCGGCGATGAGTCCTTCCAGCGGTCCATCTGGAATCCGTTCGCAGGTTCGAGCCACTTGCCCACTTCATAATAGAAGTCCGGATCTACCGTCGACTGTGCCCATGTGTAGTTTTCCGTTTCATCAATATTTGTGATCTTGAGAACTTTGACTTTGGATACACGGCCTGTCTCCATCGTGGCCATGCAGCGGTGCGCATCCCTCGGCACAAGCATCATAACGACGCGAAGGTCGGTGCAGCACTTCCAGGCGATGAAAGCCTCCCCCTCCTCAGGGCAGCGCATCTTATACCATTTTGTATCGTCATCGATGATGACCTTATCCTGATTAAGTGCATCCTCAAGTACGGATGAATAGATATTTGCTCCTCTGAGATCGATGCCAGTCATGTCCTGAAAGCGGAAGCTGCATCCGCGCGCCTTGCATCCGCAGAGCTTCATTCCGGTGAGGTCATTATTATAGAAGGCAACATTGTCCATCTGCGATCTGCTGAAATCCGTTTCATGCAGATTGCAGCCATCGAAAGTTGCCCGCCTGAAATCTACGCCTGTAAGGTCGCGGCCGGCAAGGTCGATCCCTTTTATTATGCAGTGCCTCATATCAGGCATGGCGCCGTCAGCAGCCTCGCCACGCATTTTGTCAAGTTCAGCGTCGAAAGCTTCCGCAGACTCGAGGCGTCGTTTATCGCTTTCAGGAACCGGCCTGTAGGCTTCGTTCTCTTTTACAAAGTCCATTTCGCTTGAAGTAAAATTCATCCCTAAATCCTTTCTGTGCGGTCGTCGGTCACCCTTTTTCAGACTGATTATACTACTTGAGCAAACTAAAAAACACGGCCCGCCGTTATATTGCTGAGCCGTGTTTTCTTCTTATTTCATATTGACCGCATGTAAGCGTGGTTTTATTCAGCTGTGCGGTTGAAGTTTGCCGAGTCAGGCACTCTGTATGAACCTTCTCTGCCTCTGAGGAAGAAGAGTGTTCCGAGGAGCAGTACCACTCCGACGATCAGCGGAATTACAGGGCTGCTTACATAGCCTGCTATCACGTAGGATATTGCAGATACTACAGCAACTGTGGTCGCATATGGGAGCTGTGTCGATACGTGTGAAACGTGGTTGCAGTTTGCTCCGGCTGATGCCATGATCGTTGTATCCGAAATAGGTGAGCAGTGGTCGCCGTATACAGCTCCTGCCATGCAGGCAGCGATGATCGGTGTTGAAAGCTCCGGATGCGAGTTTGTTATCGCCAGTCCGAGAGGGATCAGGATACCGAATGTTCCCCATGATGTACCGGATGCGAACGCCAGCACGCATGCGATCAGGAAGAGTGCTGCCGGTATGACGCCGATCGCAGCTCCGCTCATTCCCTCTACGAGTCCGCTTACGAAGTCAGCGAGGCCCAGGCTGTCTGTCATAGCCTTGAGCGACCACGCGAGTGTCAGCACCAGGATAGGAGGTACCATGGCCTTCATTCCTTCAGGAATGCAGCTCATGCACTCTGTGAAGCTGATGGTTCTTCTGATAGTGTAGTATGCGATTATTATGACCAGCGCAACGAGAGCACCCATTGACAGTCCTACGGAAGCATCGGAATCCGAGAAAGCAGTTACAAAACCCGCTCCATCGAAGAATCCGCCTGTGTAGACCATTCCGAGAACGCAGCTTACTACAAGTACCACTACCGGGAACACGAGGTCGAGCACGATGCCCTTGTCGCTTCCTTCTTCAGCCGCATCAGCCAATGCTGCATTAGCGTCTTCAACTGTAAAGAGATCTCCGTTTTCGATAGCATTTCTCTCATACTGGGACATGTTCGCATAATCGAATCTCATGAAGATGAGCGCGAACATCATAACGATAGTAAAGAGCGCATAGAAGTTATAAGGGATGCATCTGATAAAGAGTGAAATTCCCTCACCTTCGCCTGCAAAGCTCGATACTGCAGCAGCCCAGGAAGAAACCGGAGCAATGATGCAGACAGGAGCAGCAGTTGCATCGATGATATAAGCGAGCTTAGCTCTGGATACTTTGAAATTGTCTGTAACAGGCTTCATGACAGAGCCTACAGTCAGGCAGTTGAAGTAATCATCTACGAAGATGACGATTCCGAGCAGAACGGTAGCGACCTCAGCTGCAACACGCGATCTTACGCGTCTGAGAGCCCAGTTTCCGAATGCCTTGGAACCTCCGGAGAGGTTCATCAAAGCTACAACTATGCCCAGGATGACCAGGAAAATGAGGATTCCCACATTCCAGCCATCACTGAGTGATGCCATGATTCCGTCCTGAAGGACGTGATTGACGATACCGTCAAAGTCAGCACCGGCGTAAAGCACTGCGCCTACGACAACGCCCAGGAAGAGCGAACTGTAGACCTCTTTAGTGATCAGAGCCAGTACGATAGCAATGAGCGGCGGCAATACCGCCCATGCGGTTGCATAAAGAGCAGGTGTGTCCATATAAATTCCTCCATATAATTAAAAATGATCCATGAATAACGCTTGAAACGAAACTGTCATGGACCAGGTAACTTGCATAATTATTTACCGCCTACCATGATAGCGCTCCACTTTCGTGACAGTCCGGCACATCTTATTGCACCGTCCCAGCAAGCCGGACAAGGGGTTCCGGGATGCTTCGGCGGATCATCCTTTCGCGGCCATGCTCCCCTGCATTTCAGGACCGTTACTGATAATCTCCGCGACCTCTATCGGGTCAGGTGTTATTCACTTGTCGATGTTGTAAATCATAACAATGTGCCCTTATACTGTCAACAATTATTTGTGCTTTTATACAAAAACAACGAAAAATCCGGCCTTTACCGACCGGATTTTTCATTGACTTTCGTCTTTTATAGTGAGGAGGATGAAAATTTCTTGTGATGATTGTTTCAGGAATTTCTGTTGTCTTCTTTGTAGTTACATAATAGCAGTATTACCGTCATTTAAAGCGTCATTTATATAATTTAAAATGACATTATTTGCAAAATTCTGAAATTTCCGTCCATAAAAGCGTCATTTTTTCGCTTTCTTTGCTACTAAAAAAGGTGCCGACGGGATCCATACCTGTCGACACCGTGGTCATCAGCATATTATTATGTTTATTCTCCGGCCGTACCAAGCGTACGTATCACTCTTGCCGCTATAGGCGCGGCAACTTCAGAACCAAAGCCGCCCTCTTTGACCCATACTACGAATGCATACGGCGCATCGTCATCACCAGTGAATCCGACAAACCAGGCATCCGGGCTGTCCGAACCGGACTCAGCCGTTCCGGACTTTGCGTACATATCCATGCCCTCGAAATTCCACTCACCGTAGTTTTCAACGACGTTGTTCTTCATCATATCCTTGAGCTCTGCTGCCGTATCGCTGTCTATGTATTTGCCGAGGCCCTTTCCTCCGGTCAGCTCTTTTATGAACGTGGCGCTCTTGATGAGAGTCGGCTGCACAGGCTCGCCGCCGTTGGCAATAGCTCCCATGTACACCATCATCGCGCAAGGGTTCACGAGGTCATCCGCCTGGCCGATACCC
This sequence comes from Mogibacterium sp., assembly GCA_017432075.1. GTDB lineage: Bacteria > Bacillota > Clostridia > Peptostreptococcales > Anaerovoracaceae > Crickella. The sequence goes on from JAFRJV010000158.1 coordinate 7,384, forward strand.
GCCCAGCTGAGCTTCACGTCATCATCTTTCGGAAAGTCAAATGAACCTGCAGCGGTCTCGATCCCGTCGATCTGCACCGGCTTTGTAAGCCCGGCCTTCTCGGCGTATTTCGCCATTGTCTTCGCTCCCATCTCACGCGTAAGTGCGCCGAAAGCTCCATTGCAGGACTGGGCAAGCGCATCCCTGAAACTGACTTCGCCGTGCGCCGTTACATCAGTCAGCTTGGTGTTTTCACCCTCCCCGACCTGATTGATACCGTCGCAGTCGTATTTGAACGAATCCCTGTTCTTCATGTTATCAATGACTGCAGCGGCAGTGACCAGCTTGAACGTTGATCCCGGCGTAATCAGCCCGTCCAGGAAATTGTTGAAGAAGTACGAGCTTTCTTCATCCGCCGAAGCCTCAGGTTCATACGCCGGATCAAAGGCAGGTGTGCTGACCATGCAGACCACCTCGCCTGTCTTCCAGTTGTATACTCCGACAGCTCCCGTCCTTCCGGCCAAAGCTTCATAAGCCGTACGGTTCGCGTTTGCATCGATCGTGAGCGCTATCCTCTTTCCGTTTGCAGTCGTATCATATGTCCCGTTCAGTATGTCATAGCCTATGAGCTGGCTCCTGAATACGGATATCGCTCCATCCGACACATTGCCCTGAGGATCCCCCACAGCATGTACTGTGGCGACCCTTGTCTCATAATCGCCGTAATACTCGAAACCGTCAGGTGTGCATCTCAGGAGCTCCTCTCCATAGCGGTCCGTAATAGTACCGCGGTTTATTGCTCCGTCTGTATATATCTGTGTATTGCCGTAGAATGTTGCCCACTCAGCGCCGTGTTTAACGAATCTGTAACCGAAAAGACCTACCCCGGCAAGGAGTATCATCACCAGCATGAGGCATATCCACGCTCTTCTCTCCTGTTTCCGCATGGCTATTCCTCCTTTCTCGCCGCGAGACCCGCATTACGCCGCATGTCTGCAGCCTTGAAATATGCAAGCATCGCCCATGAAGTCATCAGACTTGTGCCGCCCGTCGATACGAACGGGAATGTGACACCTGTCAGCGGGAAGAGGTCGATGGCACCGAAGACATTGAGCATGGTCTGTACCAGGAACATCGTTGCCGCACTGCACGCGAGTATTGTGTAAATGGTTGATCTTCCCGCGACGATATGCATAACGGCGAATACCGAAAGGGTCGCGATGCAGAGCACGGCAAGGATCGCTATGATGAAGCCCCACTCTTCCATCACAAAGCCGAATACAAGGTCGGTATTGGCTGCTCCCACGTACTTCAGCGAGCCGTTGCCCGCACCAAGGCCGAGGAGTCCGCCGCCGGCGCCGAACGACATGGTACGTGTCTGCTGGTATCCCAGGTCATCCATGAACGCGTCTTCCCATACATGGCCCCAGGCATCGAACCTCGATGCTATGTATGGCTTGAACTTAAGCACGATAAGCCCCATTGCACCTGCCGCTACACCCGTCAGGACAAAGCGGGAGAAGTCTCCGCTCCTGAGGAACGAGACCACCAGGTATGTCGCAAAGAATATCAGGGCTGTTCCGAAGTCGCTCATCAGCGCAAGGCAGGCCAGGCAGAAGAATGAGAACGCCGCATAAACAACGGTGTTCCTTTTCTCGTAAAGTTCTTCGAGTGTACCCGCACCGATCATGATGAACGCCAGCTTTACTAACTCAGACGGCTGGATCGATCCGCTTTCTCCTATCTTTATCCAGTTCGTTGCTCCGTATTTGGCCGTGCCGAAGATAAGGTTGATCAGAAGAGCGACGACCGAAAGGCCTATCAGTATCGGTTTTATCTTGTTCAGCCTGCTGATATCACGCATATATACGCACATGAATATCATGAGGCCCAGGCCGAGAAGTATGGCGATAAATTCCTTCAGGACCGAGCCCGGATCCGATGATGCCGTTACGGCCAGATTGATCGTCGAAAGGAAGAACGCTATCATCTCCATCTCGAAGCCGCGTCTGCCCATTGCATTGAATATCATGACATACGCCCACATCACTGCCGACAGCACCACGATGCTGATGAGCGCAGATGCGGTTATTTCAGTACCTAAGCTTAGCACCAGCTGCACGATGGTCATCATCTGAAAAGCGGTGATCGCCAGCAGTATCTTCCACGGCGCGACCGGCTCCTTGTCGAGACGCCGCATGTATCTGTTGTTGCGTGTCTCCTCGATGCTCGGCGGGGTTATGGTAGACCTGGTACCGCCCATTTCTATCATGTCTCCCGGATTTATTACATAGCGCTTCTCAGGATCCAGCCTAAAGCCATTCACCTTGATGCCGTTGCTTGATCCGATATCCTTGATCATCCATTTGTCTTCTGACCGCCGCACGAGGAGTGCGTGATTGTTTGAGATCGTTCTGAGAGGGATCCTTATGTCCGCCGATTTTGACCTTCCTATAACGTTCTCCCAATGTGTTATCGGGTAGTTTCCGCCGTCCTCCACCATAAAGTAGCCCCAGATCTCCGGGGTCGCTCTCGTGGAAAGCAGCGATACGATGGATATCAGCAGAATGTATGCCGCGAGCACCACAAATATCCACCGGAATACGGTGGTGATGTTTACCGCGAGTTCAGGATTATTCTCTGAAAACGTCAGGATGCGTTCAATAAGTGTTTCTATGGCTGTCCTCCCGTACCGACAGTTATCCAATCATACACATTAATTATACGTAACAAATATGTATATTTCCTGAATCTTAAGAAATATAAACAATCGGCGCCACCCGTAAAACGGGTGGTTCGAGCCGGGGCTATAAGCCCCCTTTACTGACCCGCGCCTCAAGACGCGGGCTTTTACTTTGTTCAAGCCTCAGTGTCATTGTCACTTTGGCCGCCCCTAAAGGGACTTATCT
>JAFRJV010000159.1 GCA_017432075.1 Mogibacterium sp.
ATGTAGTTGAACAGATGCAGCATCAATCGCTGCTCGTATGAGTTGCCTGAGACATGAAGATGCGATGCCTGATCGATAAGTGTAAGAAAAAGCAGGGTTATGGTGTTCTGGCTCAGAGTCCTGCGGTTCTTGGGCTCGTTAAGCATTATCCATATCATGTTCTCCATGAGGTTCTGGACAGGGAGGATATCTGCAGCATCGAAGTACAAATAGTTGCCGCCCATATCCCTGTCTGTCAGACAGCTGATCAGGAAATCCCTGAGAGCGCCGGACTCGTTCTCCAGATTACGAAGAACAGTATCGAAGAAGTGCGGCATGATCATGAAGTTTACTGCAATGTCTTTCTCTCCTGCCGACAGTATCTCCTGCCTGGCATTCTGATTCATGAACAACAGATCACCTTCCTTAAGGAGGATCCGGTTTCCGTCTATAATATGCGTTGTCGAACCCTGACACATATATACGAACTCAACATAATTATGTGTGTGCTCGGGGAAATGGATGAATCTGGTATGCGGGCGCATGTCGATCAGTTTCCCGTTCGTAAGAACAAGAGCCGCATCGATCTCATCCGGTCTGTTTCTCTTATTTGCTGCCTGATCAGCGCGGTAATAAAGGCTTCTGTCTATAGTCTCTCTTCCATCCAGGATCTCCTGCTCTTCAGGGGTAATAGCAGATAATCTATTCAGAAGATGTGAATTCATTTTCATACTCCTTATGCATAAGCTGCAGATCATAGATCAAATATAATGAAAATTGCGCGCTTCTGCAAGAAAGGACGTAAAATTGCTCAAATCAAAACCTATTATAGCAAATTACGACCCATTATAATGAATCTGTAAAAAACAAAACACCATTGTGTCTGAGAGTCAATGAGAGGAGAAACAAAAATGAGAGTACTGGATTCGGAACTGATGAAGAGCTACGCAAGAATGGCAATGGATGGTTTCAATCAAGGATGGCATGAGAGAAACGGCGGCAACCTCAGTTACAGAATGAAGGCTGAGGAAGTCGAGGCGCTGAGAGACGACTTCAAAGAAGGCGAGTGGAGAGTGATCGGATGGCAGAAAGGTGATGAGTCTGCATTCCCGGGTCTCGCAGGAGAATATTTCATGGTAAGCGGATCCGGCAAGTACTTCCGCAACATCGAACTCGACCCTGAAGCTAACGTATGTATCATCGAGCTCAATGAAGAGGGCAACCGTTACCGCATCGTATGGGGCCTCAGGAACGGCGGAATGCCTACCTCAGAACTGCCTACACATCTCGCAAACCTCGAGGTGCTGAAGGCAAGGGACCCTGAAATGAGAGTCGTATATCACTGCCATCCGGGCAACACTATTGCTCTTACATTTGTACTCCCGCTCGATAGCAGAGTATTCACAAGAGAGATCTTCGAGATGGTAACAGAATGTGCAGTCGTATTCCCTGAAGGAATCGGTATCGTACCATGGGTCATCTGCGGCGGACGTCAGATCGGTGAGATGACCGCAGAGATCATGAAGAAGCAGGATGTAGCTGTATGGGCACATCACGGAGCTTTCTGTTGCGGCAAGGACTTCGACCTCGCATTCGGTCTCATGCATACAGTTGAGAAGTCAGCAGAGATTCTCGTAAAGGTCCTCTCAATGAGCCCGTCAAAGCTGAACACTATCACTCCGGAGAACTTCCGCGAGCTGAACGCACCTTTCAGCATCCACATCAACGAGGATTTCCTCTACGAAAGAAAGAGCAACAAGATCGGATACGTACCGGAATAAGGAGAGACAGGGAGAGACAGGGGACGGTTCGCTGTCTCCTGCAGGAATGGAGATCGAAATGAGCAAATATTATCTTGCTATAGATATAGGAGCGTCATCCGGCCGTCATATAGTCGGATGGATGGAGAACGGTGAGTGGCAGACAGATGAAATGTATCGCTTCCCTAATGGGGTAACCGAACTTGACGGCCATCTTACCTGGAACATAGAGAGTCTGACAGCACACGTCAGAGAAGGCATAGACCGAGCCAGAGCAAAATACGACATTACAAGCCTGGCGATCGATACATGGGGCGTTGATTATGTTCTGATGAAGGGCGATGAAGAGGTGATGCCTTGCTACGCATACCGCGACAGCAGGACGGAAACCGTCATCCCTGAGGTGCACAAGCTTATAAGCTTTACACGTCTCTACAGACACACGGGAATACAGTTCCAGCCATTCAATACTATCTATCAGCTGTATGCAGATAAGAAGGCAGGCAGACTTGAAGGAGTGACAGAATTTTTGATGATTCCTGAGTATCTTCTTTACAAACTCTGCGGAGTAAAGGCCCATGAGTATACCAATGCAACAACGGGCGGCATGGTCAATGCTAAGACCGGTAGATTCGATACGGATATCATTGAAGCACTCGGGCTGCCGGAACCTCTTTTTGGAGAGCTGACACAGCCTGGCGCAGTTATCGGAGAGTATGAGGGAATCAAATGCGTGCTCTGCGCAACGCACGATACAGCCTCTGCAGTAGAAGGCATTCCGATGGAAACGGATCAGCCATATATTTCATCCGGTACATGGTCGCTCCTCGGAGTTAAATCGCCTGTGGCAATCACCAATGCAGGCAGTGAGCTTGCCAACTGGAGCAACGAAGGCGGCGTCGGATACATCAGATATCAGAAGAACATCATGGGCATGTGGCTCGTTAACAGACTGAGAGACTGCCTTTGTCCGGGTAAGGATTTCGGAGAGATTGTTGCAGAGGCTGAAGCGAGCAGATTTGAGGAGACAGTAGATGCAAACGCTAAGGAATTCCTTGCTCCTGAGAACATGAAGAAGGCATTCGACAAAGCTCTCAGCATGAAGCCGCAGACAGTAGGAGATTATTTCCGCTGCGCATACAGGAGCCTTGCACTCTGCTACATGAACGCAGTGCAGGAGCTTCAGCACAACACAGGCAATCATTACGAAGAGATATATATCGTAGGCGGAGGAGCCAAAAACGCTTTCTTGAACAAGCTCACAGAAGATGCGAGCGGCAAGAAAGTAATAGCGCTGCCGATCGAGGCAACAGCCCTCGGCAATCTCAAGATCCAGTATGAAGCAGATAACAGATAATCAGGAGGAATAGAAATGCTTGTAAATTCATTAGTTGAGACAAAAGCAAGGATCGGAGTGTTCTCGATCGCACTGGGAGCATACCTCCCACAGTTCCCTTCACTGGTTCCTGAATTCGAGAGCCAGTATGAGGACTTCAAGAAGATGATTCCTGACACAGTGGAAATCGTTGACGGAGGCATCGTTACGACCAAGGAACTCGCTATGACAGCAGGAGACAAGTTCAGAGCTGCTGACGTAGACCTCGTGATCCTTCAGCTTCTTACATATGCAACATCATACAACATGCTGCCTGCAGTAAGAGACCTGGATGTTCCGGTAGTTCTCGTAAATCTCCAGAAGAAGAAAGCCCCTGATTACGCAAATACAGATACTGCAACATGGCTTGGTGAACTCTATGCATGCGGAGCAGTCGGCGAGATGGTTGCTGATCTCGAGAGAGCAGGCAAGAGACATGCAGTCATCACGGGTGTTGTTGAAGGCGGAGATCCTGTGGTAGAAGCAGAGATCGTTGACTGGTGCAAGGCTGCACAGGTTCGCAGAAGATTCCGTAACACTAACCTTGCTCAGATCGGAAGACCATACCCTGGAATGATGGATCTCTACATAGACGAGACTAATCTGTACCATAGAATGTGGCTTTATACCAAGCAGTTTGACTGGGAGAAGATGTGGGCAATCGCAGATGATATCGACGATGAAGATGTTATCCGTGAGAAGGCGCAGGATATTCTCGATACATTCGACATTGAAGGCGGTGGCACAATAGAGAAAGTTTGGGAAATGGCTAAGTACGTTGTGGCTTTCGAGCAATGGGTCAGGAACGAGCAAATCGGATTCATCGCGTCGCACTATGACGGTTTTGCACAAGGAGTTGCGGGCAAGCTCGACTCCATGCTGATCCCGGCATTCTCGATGCTGATCAGGCAGGGAACCGCATGCGCTGTAGAGGGAGATATCAAGGTAGCAATGGCTATGTCGATCCTCAAGACCATCTCAGGCATGGGACAGCTTTCAGAAATGTACTCGATCGATTTCAATGAGGACATCTGCATAATCGGACACAGCGGCTCCGGCGACTATGATATTTCAAGAGCAAAGAAGCCGACGATGAAGATCGTAGATGTATTCCACGGCAAAGCGGGAGGCGGTTATCTGACACAGTTCTATCCTGAAGCAGGTCCGGTCACATATCTGGGAATCACGCAGGACAGGAATGGATGCTTCAAGTTCGTAGTCGCTGAGGGAATCAATGAAGATGGTCCTATCTTCACCTTCGGTGATACCAACATGAGAACAAGATTCTCATGCGGCGCAAGGGAGTTCTGCAATAAGTGGAGCGAGGCAGGTCCTACACATCACATGGCCGCAGCTTCAGGAAGACACATCGACACTATCCTCAAGGTTGCAAAAATCTTTAATGTGCCGGTAGATATCATCACAAGATAAACTGAAGGAGTAAGGCGTATGAATCGGGCAGAATTGACCGAGTGGCTCAGGACATACACGCCATTTGAGCTGGAATTTCGAAGACTATACCGGAAATATCACTCAGATATTCCTGATGCTGAGATCAAACATGTACTTGATAAATATAACAGCGGTCCGGATTCAATGGAATCAATGGACTTCAGGAATATAGACGCAGCAGTTCCATTAGATCAACCATTGCTGCCGGAAACTCTTGTAGATGCGACCTGGCTTGGAGAATCCGATTATGTTTCGGTGCGCAAACATCCGAGATATTTTCCGGAGAACCGTCATTCACATAACTTTGTTGAACTGGCCTATGTTCTGGAAGGTAAATGTTCACAGACATTTTTCATGGATGGGTATGATGAGCCTGAAAGAATAGAAATGAATGAGGGCGAGCTGTGCATCATTACACCGGGGATCGATCACAGTATATCAGTATTTGATGACAGCATTATCATCAATATCCTGATACGAACCAATACTCTCAAGAGAACCCTGAACTCACTTGTATCCGGCGAGCACGCATTGTTTGAGTTTTTCAACAATACACTTTATTCAGACTCTGTCCAGAACTTCATGGTATTCGACGCACATGACAGTGAGTCTATCCGTGATCTGATACAGGCGATAATGATCGAGCTGTGTGAGGAGAAAGCCTATTGCCAGAAGACAGTGCTGTTAATGCTGGGTCTGCTGTTCACATATCTGCAGCGTGACTGCAGTGACAAGATAAGTTTTTCAAAACACGCATCAGCGGGTATAGGGTATGTGCCGCAGATAATGTCATATATCCATTACAATTACAAGGATGCCTCTGTCGAAAGTATTTCAGAGCATTTCCATCTGAGCAGGCCTTATCTCAGCAGACTGTTCAAAGAGCACACCAATAAGACTATTATACAGATGCTGCAGCAGATCAGGATGGAAAGGGCGGGAGAACTGCTTAGACAGACGCAGCTCCCTGTGCAGATTATTGCGGAAAGAGTCGGGTATTCGGATGTGACATTCTTCATCAGGGTGTTCAGGAAAGTCAATGGATGCACACCGCTGCAGTACAGGAAAAACAGCCAGACAGTTCTTTAAAAAGCCGATTAATCAGTATCAAACCTCTGTATTTTCTGATACAGAGGTTTTGTTATGATGTGATTGATTAAGTTGCATCTGAAATACTGAGGAGGTAATGAAAATTGAGCAAACGTTATGACTCTATCCGGCCGGGACAGATATGGCTGGATACAGAAGGGGAACGTATACAGGCGCACGGCGGATCCGTAATGTACATTGACGGTGTGTACTATTGGTACGGAGAAAACAAGGAGAAAACAGATGGCACTAATGGCATCTGGCACTGGGGCGTCCGCTGCTATACATCCACGGACCTGTACAATTGGGAGGATAAAGGTGTTATAATCCCGCCTGAACCGGATGATCCGGATTCATCGCTGCACCCTTCAGCATGTATGGATCGTCCTCACATCATATATAACAGGGGCACAGGAAAATATGTATGCTGGCTCAAGATCATGAATAAGGATCATACTCAGTCAGCGACAGTATTGACTGCTGACAATATACTCGGACCATATACTAAGGTCAGGGAAGGACTCAGACCTCTCAACATGAGTGCAGGAGACTTTGACCTCGCAGCAGCAGATGATGGTAAAGCGTATTATTACTTTGAACGCGTACACAGCGAGACGATCTGTGCGGATCTGACTGAAGACTATACAGATGTGACAGGCTACTACAGCACACATTTTCCCAACGGAAGACCGCCGTATGTGCGTGAAGCAACAGCACATTTCATGCGTAACGGAAAGCACTATCTTGTGACCAGCGGCACTACAGGGTATTTCCCGAATCCGTCAGAAGTAGCTGTGGCAAGCACATGGCACGGGCCGTACACGCTCCTGGGAGATCCTCATCCGGCTGATGAGAGCAGGACATCATATCATTCGCAGATATCTTCCGTATTCAAAGCAGAGGGTAAAAAAGACCTCTATATAGCAGTAGCAGACCGCTGGTGCCCTGAGGATACAGATGTTCCGTACGAGTTCTACAGGCAGATGTTTGAATACATTTTTACCGGCAGAGGGCATCAGATACCTGAATTGATAGCATCGTTCGGGATAAAGCCTCCGGTGCAGGATAGTGAAAGAAATACATCTATTGCTGATTATGTGTGGCTGCCTTTCAGGTTTGACGGAGAGATGGCATATCTGGACTGGAAGGACGAGTGGCATATTGAAGATTATGAATAGGTAAATGCTTCAGCAGAAATGCGGACAAACCGGGAGGGAAACATCTCTCCCGGTTTTTTCGATCAACTTAATTAAAGAGGCTGCCACACGTTCGTTGTGAACCGCTACCCGTCAAGAGGACAGTGAAAAATCAAAAGATTTTGGCAACCAGTAACAGAAATGTTGCTGGTTGTTTTTTGTGGAAAGCAGACACTGTTTCACAGAGTCTGCAATGAAAGATGTGTCTCAGGCTTCGCCA
>JAFRJV010000160.1 GCA_017432075.1 Mogibacterium sp.
TCAATATTCATATCTCTCTGTTCTCTTCTCCCCATATGCACAATTGATCCAGGACCTTCATCAGAGACTTTCCTCTCTCGCTCAAACTGTACTCGACCTTTGGCGGGATCTGCGGATATTCCGTTCTGATGATCAGGTGATCAGACTCCAGCTCTTTCAGATTCGAACTCAGCGTTTTATCGGAAATGTTTTTCAGATATCTTTTCAGCTCATTGAACCTTACGGTTTCATACTCCATCAGGCAGTACAGGATCACCATTTTGTGCTTCCCTGAGATCAGTGAAAGTGTATAGCTGAAGCCCGTATCTTCAAAATTTGCATTTTCAATATACTTCTTTATCATATACTTTCCTCTAAGATAGTACCTGTCAAAAATATCAGTACTTGAATTATATCTATGTATTGCTACAATTCTATTCGGGATGTTCATTCCTGTCAATTTAATTGAAGAAAAGAGGTGCTCATCATGAGAAGAAAACTGAATCTCACGGAAGGTATTTTCCCGATGCCTGTCCTTATGGTCGCAACATATAACGAAGACGGCAGTGTCAATGTTATGAACGCCGCGTGGGGAACGATGCAGGAAAGAGGAAACGTTGCCCTGAAACTGTCAGAATCACATAAAACGGTACAGAACATCAAAGCAAGAGGCGCATTTACCGTAAGTATTGCAGATGCAGATCATCTGGTCGAAGCTGATTATTTCGGAGTTGAGTCCGGCAACAGAGTCACGGACAAGTTTGAAAGGAGCGGCCTTTCAGCAAGTAAAGCTGAAACCGTCGACGCTCCGGTGATCAACGAATTCCCACTCTGCCTTGAATGCGAGTTCATTGAGTACCAGACTAATGAATACGGATGCGGGGTCATCGGCAAAGTCGTAAATGTCACCGCCAATGAAAGCGTGCTTGTTGATGGAAAGCTCGATATGTCCCTTGTCAATGCCATAGCATTTGATCCATATACACATGGCTACTACAAAGTAACAGAAAGAGTCGGAGAAGCTTTCAGAGACGGACTTAAACTGAAATGATGCTATAATGGCTGTATGAAACGGTCAGACAACATAACTGCAAAGCCTATTTTCATTTCGCTCATTCTGTTGTTTATAGCAGGGATCCTTTTGGCTGCCGCAAAGTATGCAAGCGGTTTTGCCGAGTGGTACAGTGTAAATGTCTATTCGCTGATCACAGGGACCATCGGCCGTCTGGCAGGTATCTTCCCGTTTTCTGTTGCCGAAGCTGCGGTCTGTATCCTGCCCTTTGTTATCATTGTGGACATTGTACGCTGCCGCAAAAGACTGCGGACAGTGATCATGCATATGCTGCTCATAGTATCGGTTCTTTTCTTTCTGTACACTGCAAACTGCGGAGTCAACTATCACAGGAATATGTTTGTTGATCAGAAAGCAATGTCCGGTGCAGAGTTTACGGAGGAACAGCTCACAGACTTCTGTGAATATATCATCACCCGTCTGGAAGAATGCGGACCGGATCATGAATATCCTCACGGCAAAGAGCTTGCTTATACAGCCAGGATGTCCATGGATGGTCTTTCAGAAAAATATCCTTCGCTCCGCGGATACTATCCTTCCCCGAAGCAGCTTACATTACTTTCCGGAGCATTCTCAGCCATGGGAGTAAGCGGCATTTACTCTCCTTTCACCGTTGAAGCCAACATAAATGGTGAAATGCAGGATATGGAGAAACCTTTTACCGCATGCCATGAGCTTTCTCATCTGAGGGGATATATGAATGAGGGCGAAGCCAATTATATAGGCTGGCTGGCCTGCATAGGTTCTGAAGATATAACGTTCAACCGGAGCGGATGGCTTATAGGATGGATATATGCAGGAGGCGCTCTGAGAAGAGTCGATCCCGAACGCTATGACAGGCTCTGTGAAAAGCTTCCTTCTTACGCCGTTTCTGAAATCGAAGATAACAACATGTTCTGGTCAACCCATGAGACAAAAGCTTCTGAAGTTCAGGATCGTGTCAATGATGCTTATCTGAAGGCAAACGATCAGAAAGAAGGTATACAGTCCTACGGTATGCTGACTACGCTCATGCTGATGCACTACTATGATAATTCTTCCGGATATTGACATCATCAGAAGGATAGGATAATATACCGGATGTGCCTGAGGCACCTGAATATGGTAAAGGTATTAAGCGAAAGCTTCGATCCACGTCTGACAGGGAAAATGCTCCCTGCCGCGTGGATCTCTTTTTTTCATATCTTATCGAATCGCTGGAATCACGGGAGGAGTTATGGACAAGAGCAAAGATATTATCTGCAAGGCTGCTGCAAGGATTGCAGTAATAGCACTGGGAAATCTGCTGTATGCTGCAGGAGTGGTATTCTTCATTCTGCCTTCGGGCCTGATAACCGGAGGCACTACCGGAATAGCGCTGATAGCCAATCACTTCGGCAATATTCCTGTATCTGCATTTGTAGGCGTTTTCAATATCGTCATGTTTGTGCTTGGCATGCTGGTTCTCGGCAGGACTTTTGCACTTTCCACACTAGTAAGTACTATTGCTTATCCTGCAATGCTGAGCATGCTCGAACGCGCAGCCGGCAGCTTTGTGCTTACCGATGATAAGCTGCTGTGTGCCCTTTTCGGCGGACTGTGCATCGGAGCAAGTCTGGCTATGATCATAAGACTGGGAGCCAGCACCGGAGGAATGGATATACCTCCGCTGATTCTTAATAAAAAGCTTGGGATCCCTGTCAGTGTCAGCATGTATGCCTTCGACTTTGCCATTCTGGCCGGTCAGATGTTTTTCTCCGAAAGGCAGGCCAGCCTTTACGGCATACTGCTCGTGATGATATACACTGTCACCCTCGACAAGCTGATGACCCTTGGATCAGGCAGAACAAAAGTTGAGATAATCAGCAAAGAACCTGAAAAACTCCGCAAGTCCATACTGGAAAAAATGGACCGCGGAGTCACTATGCTCCATGCCAGAACGGGATATCTCGGCATTGAGACCGATATTCTATACTGTGTCATATCTCCGAGAGAACTTCACAGGCTGGAGATGATAATCAAAAATGAAGATCCGGAGGCGTTTATTGTTCTTTCGAAAGCAAGCAGTGTGTACGGAAGAGGCTTCAGCATGGAAAAGCATTACATCTGACGCCATTTCAGTATGGCCATGGCGATAATTATTATATATCCGCAGATGCTCACTGCATCCGGCAGTTCACCGAATGCGATCAGACCCCAGGCTGCAGTGAAAAGGATATTTGTGTAGTCATACACAGATATCTCCCTTGCCGGAGCAAAGGTATATGCAGCTGTTATAGTCAACTGCCCTCCCATCGCCGACATCCCTGCTCCAAGCAGTATCAGGAGCTGCACAGGGGTCATCGGATGAAAATCGAATATCATGAACGGGAGACATACTATGCATGAGAACAGAGAAAATACCATTATTATGACTGGTCCGCGTTCTCCGCTTATGCCAAGCTTACGCACATATGTATATGCCGCTCCGGCTCCAAATCCGGACAGCAGTCCTGCAAAAGCCGGAATGCTTGCGATTCCCGCAGTCGGCTTGATTACAAGCACAGCTCCGAAAAATGCGATCGCTACTATAGCCCACTCTTTCCTCGTCGCTTTCTCCTTCAGAATGATCGCTGACATGATTATGGCAAAAAACGGTGACATCTTATTCAGCACGCTCGCGTCAGCTATTGCTATATGATCTATTGCCCAGAAGTTAAGGATCACTCCCATCGTACCATACAGAGACCGGCGTATAAGATCGGGCCAGCTCTCTTTTCTGATATGGAACTTCTCCGGCGTACGCGAAAGTATGACGATAGCAAACGCAGCTGCTATCGCATTTCTGAAAAACGCCTTCTCCATCGTCGGCAGATCGCCTGCCATTCTTACGAACAGCGACATCAGCGAAAAGAAAAATGCCGATGCTATTATGCAAATAATCCCTTTAGTTTTATTATTCATTATTCCTTATCTTTTAAATCAGCCTCACGTCCATACTTTATTCTCCATAGCCTCATACTTTTTCTTCATTATTTGACAATGATGCCTCTTTGTGGTAAAAACTGCAATTGTATTTTTAATTATTGAGCTTTTTTTCTGCAATAATCAAGTATTTATGACGTTGCAGATTTACATATATATAGAAGGTAACACAATGGAAACAAACAGAACCATGATGCAGTTTTTTGAATGGTATCTGCCTAATGACGGGTTCTGGTGGAAAAGGTGTGCTGCAAAGGCACAGAACCTGGCAGGACTCGGCATAACAGATATCTGGCTTCCTCCTGCATATAAATGCACATCTCAGGATGATGTGGGTTACAGCATTTATGATCTTTATGATCTCGGAGAATTTGATCAGAAAGGAACAGTTCGGACAAAATACGGAACAAAAGAAGAATATATCGAAGCTGTTCAGGCTTTGCACAATGAAGGCTTGCTTGTTTATGCTGATATCGTTCTCAATCACAGGATGGGCGGCGATAAGCTTGAAAGGGTCCGTGCAGTGCCTGTATCACCCGAAAACAGATATCAGCCTGTAGGTGACGAGCGGATGATCAGTGTGTGGTCACTTTTCACTTTCCCCGGAAGAAATGAAAAATACAGCAGTTTCAAGTGGGACCACACTCATTTCACAGGTACAGACTGGGATGAAGCATCAAAAGAATCAGGCAAGATATATCGATTCACAGGAAAAAACTGGGAACCCGATACGGATCAGGAATACGGCAGTTTTGACTATCTTATGGGGATGAATGTCGACATGGAAAACCCTGAGGTCAACAGTGAGCTGAGAAGATGGCTTGAGTGGTATCTGAAAGAAACAAATGTCGACGCACTAAGACTTGATGCCGTCAAGCATATCAGTTTTTCTTTCTATCGTGATTTCCTGAAAACGATCCGCAGGGATTCCGGCAAAGCATATCCGGCAGTCGGCGAATACTGGAGCGGAGATATTGATAAGCTCCTCTATTACCTTGACTCAGTGGAGAACGCGATGAGTCTGTTTGACGTTGCTCTGCATTTCAATTTCTACCACGCGAGCAAATCAGGCAGTGATTATGATATGAGCAGGATACTTTCCCGCACTCTCGTATCTGAAAGACCGGCTAATGCGGTCACGTTTGTTGACAACCATGACACTCAGCTTGGACAAAGTCTTCAGTCATTTGTTGAGGACTGGTTCAAGCAGCTGGCATACGCCATCATCCTTCTTAGAAAAGACGGGATGCCTTGTGTCTTTTATGCAGACTATTATGGCAATCCGGCGCATAATCGTCCGATGGTACCTAATCTCGGTAAGCTTATCAAGCTAAGGCACTTATATTCATATGGGGATCAGACTGACTATTTTGATGACAAGCATATCGTAGGCTGGGTCAGAAACGGTGATGATCAGCATCCTGATTCAGGTTTTGCTGTTCTGCTAAGCAATGCAGAAGGCGGTAACAAAAAAATGTACATGGGAAAAGACCGCTCAGGCGTAAAGTACTATGATGCACTGAGTAATAATCTGGAACCTGTTGTCATCGATGAGGAAGGATACGGGGTCTTCACAGTCGGTGAGAAAAGTGTATCCGTCTGGGTCCTTGAAGGCGCACTTGAAGAACTCACAGTGAATGAATAAGTCCGCACTAGGCAGCAGGTGAGACTGTGAGAAAAAGTCTGTAAATATGTAACAAGTAAGCCTCCTATGGTAGTATCAAGTTGATGTACCATAGGAGGTTTTGTTATGGCACGCAAGAAAAAAGATGTTTACCATGTAGGGCCTTTGACCGAGGGAAAGAA
>JAFRJV010000022.1 GCA_017432075.1 Mogibacterium sp.
TCTTTCCTTGTTTGTGGTATTATTTAACTATGAAGCAAGGTAATAATGCACATGCAGCAGATAACCCGCTGGGCAATGCTCCGCTGGCTCCTCTGATCGCCAGGTTTTCTATCCCGGCTATTATTAGTATGCTTATAGGAGCAGCCTATAATGTTACTGACCAGATCTTCATTGGCCACGTTGTTGGAATGCTCGGAAATGCTGCTACCAATGTAGTTTTTCCGACTGTTACACTGACGACGGGGCTCAGCATGCTGTTCGGAATAGGAACGGCAGCTAATTTCAGCATCAGTCAAGGCGCTGAGGAGATCGATGAAGCAAGAAAGTATGTACATACAGGACTGACAGGGGTCATCATCGCCGGTCTTGTCACAGGTGTACTGCTTTTTTTGATGAGGTATAAAGTTGTGGCAATCTGCGGAGCAGACCCGGAGGGGCTGGTATATGACTATGCTGTGGCATATCTTTCCATCACGACCATAGGGCTTCCTTTCCACATGTTCTCGCATACTGCTTCCACGATCATAAGGGCCGACGGCAGCCCGGCCTATTCCATGATCTGCACGGTATCAGGTGCTGTCCTGAATGTGTTTCTTGACTGGCTGTTCATGTTTCCGCTGGGTATGGGGCTTGCCGGAGCGGCTGTCGCTACTTCTTTATCACAGATGTTCAGCTGCCTGCTGGCAGTTCTCTATCTCCCGCGATTCAGGGCTTTTGATATAAAAATAAGCGATATGAGGGTGAGCCTTCCGCATCTCAAAAGGAGCATGTCTGCAGGTATACCGAACTTCTGCAATCACATGCTCATGATGTGCACGGCCATAGTTCTGAACAATGTGCTGTCATCTTACGGTGCTGCATCAGTATACGGACCGGACATCCCGCTGGCTGTAGCAGGCATCGCTCAGAAGACCAATATGATAATGGTGTCATTTGCAGTAGGACTTGCTCAGGGATGCCAGCCGATCTGGGGATTCAATCTCGGCGCTAAAAAATTCGAGCGTGTGAAAGGCGCTTACTGGAGAGCCTTTGGAGCAGCCTTTACGGTCGGAGTCCTGTTCTTCATAGCACTTCAGACATGCCCGAGACAGATAATCTCGATATTCGGAACGGGTTCAGACCTGTACTTTGAGTTTGCAGAGAAATACCTGAAGATATATATGCTGCTGGTATTCTTCCAGAACATACAGCCTGTAACGATCAACTACTTCTCGGCAACCGGTAATCACCGTCAGGGCCTGCTTGTGTCACTGTCAAGGCAGGGGCTGTTCCTGATCCCGCTGCTTCTGATCCTTCCGAAGTTCATGGGCATAAACGGCGTCCTCGCTGCCAGTCCGATAGCGGACACCCTGGCTTTCATCATGTCCGTGTCGATGGTGCTCCTAAGCTTCAGGAGACTGCACGAACTGACCCCGAAAGGCCATGATCACTGATTAATAAAAGGAGATACAGACTAAGCCTCTGCTATACTGCAGGGGCTTTTTTTAGTATAATTAACTATGTATAGGCAGTATGCAGAACGAACTACAGAAGATAGTAATTAAAAAACAAAAACATGTAAGGAAAAAGCTTAAATGAGTCTTCAATATAAATATTCAAAAGCAATAAAACGCTGCGAGAGGCTTTTGCTGAGCCTGGTTCTGGTGTTCCTTCTGTGCACACAGACAGTTTCAGCTGCGGATACAGATGCGACAGCACCATCTGTTGATCCGGTCAGTAGAAGTGATAACTATTCTGCTGTTGTATATGATAATACCAATGGCCTCCCCGCTGCTGAAGCCAATGCGATCGTTCAGACTGCTGAAGGCTTTATCTGGATAGGCTGTTATGCGGGACTCGTACGATATGACGGCACTACATTTGAACGTCTGGATTCCACAAATGGAGTCAACAGCATATCCAGCCTGTATGTAGACAAACAGAACAGGCTCTGGATCGGCACAAATGACAATGGCGTGGCGATCATGGAGAACGGGGAATTCCGCTTCTGGGACGAAAAAGACGGACTTGGGTCTTCAAAGATAAACGATATTGAGGGCGATGAGGATGGCTGTGTCTATGTAGGAACTACTGCAGGCATTTCAATGTTCAAATCCGATCTCGAAATGGTTTCTCTGAAAGACGAAAGAATAGATGATGTGTACGTTGAAAGTATGATTTCCGGAAAGGATGGGCTGATTTACGGCACTTCACATGATGGCAATGTGTTTATTCTGCGTGACGGCAATCTCGTAAATTATTATGAGAAAAATGAGACCATGCGTCCTATAACCTGTGTGTATCCGGACCCTAAAAAACCGGGATGGGTATACTACGGAACAGAAGACGAAGGGATCTTTCACGGTAATCTTAAAAGCGGCTTCGAAACTGCGGAGCATATTGACATCTCTCCGCTTATTGGCGTTTTTGACATAAGGCAGATAGGTGATTACATCTGGATATGTTCGCGCAGCGGAATAGGCGCGATAGGCGAAGACGGGTTCCACTCCCTGGACTATCTGCCTCTTAACAATTCGGTGGACCATATAATGATGGATTATGAGGGCAATCTGTGGTTCACATCAACGCGTCAGGGTGTAATGAAACTGGTATCCAACCGGTTCTCGGATGTCTTTGCTCGCTACGGCCTCGAGAAAAGAGTCATTAATACCACCTGCATACTTGACGGACAGCTGTTCATGGGCTCAGACAACGGCCTTATAGTTACGGATGAAAAAGGCGTGGTAGGATCCATCCCGCTGACTTCAGTAAAGAAAGCAGACGGAGGAGCTCTTGAAGAGGATCAGAATGGCTCTGATCTCATTGAAATGCTTGATGGCATCCGTATACGCTCAATAATACGTGACAGCCGTGACCGCCTCTGGATCTCGACGTGGAAATCTATTGGCCTTCTTCGTTATGACCACGGAGAACTCACTGTATTTGATGAGACCGATGGCCTTCTGTCAGACAGCATACGAGCAGTATATGAAACAAAAGACGGGAGGTTCCTTGTTGCGATCACAGGAGGACTGAACGTCATAAAAGACGATAAAGTCGTTATGACCTGTGATAAGGACAGTGGCATAGTCAATAATGAGACGCTGAACGTCTGCGAGGCGCCGAACGGGGACGTGCTGGTCGGATCGAACGGAGATGGTATTTACGTTGTAAACAACGAAGGCGTAAAAAATATCGGCAGGGATGCAGGGCTGACTTCCGGCGTCATAATGCGGATCAAATATGACGAAGAAAACAGGATCTTCTGGCTGGTGACAGGCAACTCACTTGCCTATATGACAGAAGATTATAAAGTGAAAAATATAAGCAAATTTCCGTATCCGGACAACCTCGACATAGTTAAAAACAGTAAGGGAGATATGTGGATACTCAGCAGTGACGGTATCTATATTGCTCCTGCTAAAGACCTGATAGCAAATAAGGCTACAGATCCTGTCCACTATGGAATAGCTAATGGGATCCCATGCATAACCACAAGCAATCCGTATAATTATCTGACGGAGAATGGGGATCTTTACATTTCAGGCAGATCAGGCGTGGTAAATGTAAATATTGAAGAATCGCTGGAAGATATCAAAGAAATAAAGATGTCGGTCCCGTATGTCAAAGCGGATAGCAAATTTATATATCCGGACGAAAAAGGCTATATCCGGATCCCTGCGAGGACAAAGAAACTGGCAGTTTACGCACATGTTTTTAACTATTCGTTGACTGATCCTACGGTATCATTCATGCTGAGGGGCTTCGAAAGGAAACCGTCGACTCTTAAACGCAGTGATCTGGGTCCGATATACTACACAAATCTGAAGGGCGGAACGTACAGATTCGACATGCAGATAATGGATGCTTTGGGCAGGAACAGCAAGACGATGACTGCTACTATCATCAAAGCAAGAGCTTTCTACGAGCAGGCGTGGTTCTTTGTGCTTGCCATGACAGCCTTTGTAATAGGGGCCCTTGCTTTGCTGCAGCTGTATGTAAGCAATAAGATGAAAAAAGTTGAGAAACAACATCGCGAGAAAGCTGAGCGCGAACGTATCTCCAATGACCTGCACATGGCAAATCAGATCCAGACAAGCGTGCTTCCGCATGAATTTCCTCCTTTCCCTGACAGGAAAGAATTTGAGCTGTACGCCATGATGGTTCCTGCCAGAGAGGTCGGAGGTGACTTCTACGATTTCTTCTTTATCGATGATGACCACCTGTGTCTGGTAATGGCGGATGTGAGCGGTAAGGGAATACCTGCAGCCCTCTTCATGATGAACACCAAGGTCATTCTGAAGTCGTATGCTATGGGAGGAAATACTCCTTCTGAGGTTCTTGAGAAAACCAACACGGAGATATGCTCCAACAATCAAATGGAGATGTTCGTGACCGTATGGCTGGGCATCGTTGAGCTGTCGACAGGAAATATCGTGGCATCCAATGCAGGTCATGAGTATCCTGCTATCGGATACGCCGATGGTGAATTCGAACTTATAAAGGACAAGCATGGGTTCGTACTTGGCGGTATGGATGGCATGAAGTATAAGGACTATGAGCTGCAGCTGGAGAAAGGGGACAAGCTCTTCTTATACACGGACGGTGTACCTGAAGCGACAAATGTTGAGGGCGAAATGTTCGGCACGGACCGCATGCTTGAGGCCCTGAACGCAGACGGGTATGCTCCGGTAGAGGAGCTGCTGAGAAATGTCCGCAGTGCCGTGTCCGGGTTTACTCCGGGTGCGGAACAGTTCGACGATATGACCATGCTGTCATTCGAATATACAGGCAGAGAAACAGATTAAAAACAGGAGAGAACATGGCGTTTATTCTGACATATGACATCGGGACGACCGGAGTAAAAACCTGTCTCTTTGAGGTGGGTAAGACGATCAGACTGATCGACTCCACTTCGGCGGGGTATCCTTTGTATATCCTTGAAGGCGGCGGTGCAGAGCAGGATGGAGATGACTGGTGGAACGGCATGGCTGTCAGCACTGATGAGCTGTTCAGGAAAGTGGATGTTACACCGGATCAGATCGAAGGCATATCTTTCTGCTCGCAGATGCAGGGCCTCGTTATAGTTGATAAGACCGGCGAGCCGATCCACAGGCCAATGAGTTATATGGATCAGCGCGCAAAAGAAGAGCTTAAGAAGGGCATTGCATACGGTATACAGATCGCGGGCGCCAATTTGTTCAAACTGATCCCGAGTCTGAGGATCACAGGTGCTGTGACCAGTTCGGTCAAGGACCCTGTCTGGAAATACAAATGGCTGGAGAATCACGAGCCGCGCTTTAAAGATGCTTACAGATGGCTCGACGTTAAGGATTACCTTATCAGCCGCTGCACAGGCGAGTTCACCATGACTGAGGACTCGGCTTTCGGAACGCTTATATACGACACGCGTCCTGACGGTAAGTGCTGGAGCGAAGAACTGTGTGAGATGTTCGGCATCAACATGGATCTTCTGCCGAGGATCATCAAATCCACTGACAAAGTCGGCGGACTGACGGAAAAGGCAGCTTCAGAGCTTGGATTAAAAGCGGGAACCCCTGTATTCGGAGGCGGCGGAGACTTATCGCTGATCGGTATAGGTGCCGGCAGCGTTGAGGTCGGCGATACACATATCTACAGCGGTACCTCAGGCTGGGTATCAACAGTTACAAAAAGGCAGGTAGTCGATGTCACTTCAATGATCGCTTCTGTGACCGGCGCTCAGGAAGGAAAATATAACTATTTTGCTGAAATGGAGACCGCGGGCAAGTGCCTTGAATGGGTGAGAGATCACCTGGCACTTGACGAGATCGGTGTTTACATAAAGAAAGAGGGCATTCCATCAGACTACGAACAGCGAAATACGAGCCTGTTCTCATATCTCAACGAGGTTGTTAAGGATGTGGAGCCGGGTTCAGGCGGAGTTATTTTCACTCCATGGCTGCACGGCAACAGATGTCCTTTCGAAGATCCGAACGCGACCGGCATGTTCTTCGGGCTGGGACTTGAGACAGGCAAGACCGAGATGATACATGCCGTGCTTGAGGGCGTATTTTACCATCTCAGATGGATGCTTGAATGCCAGGGACGGCTTGTAAAGACCTCTGATCCTATAAGGTTTGTCGGGGGCGGGGCTCTTTCACCGGTATCATGTCAGATGCTCGCGGATATCACGGGCAGGACCATAGAGACCGTTCCTTCACCTCAGAACGTTGGAGCAGTCGGAGCTGCTGCAGTGGTTGCAGTCGGACTCGGACTTGTCTCTGACCTTGAATGCACCAAACAGTTCATTCCGGTCGCTGCAACATATAAGCCGGATATGAAAAAACACGCAAAGTATAAACCGTATTACAAGACTTTCAGGAAACTGTATGCTGCTAATAAGAGCCTTTTCAAGGCAGTATCCAAGTAGAAAGGGGGCTGTGTATGCATTTTGTGTTCTGGGGAGACGGGTCCCAGGCTGCGATGGACCTTGTAAAAGCCATACAGGTACGCAGTACTGACAACTTCAACTGGACCTTCATTTTCATTCTGGCAGTCGTATTTTACGTATACTGGACTGAGTTCCATAATAAGAAATACGACATGATATACGCCGGGTTTGCTCTTTACGGAGTCCACTGGTTCTATGAGATATGTAATGCGATAATAGGGCATGTGACAGGATACCCGCTATGGTCGGTCAGCAATGAGTCCACGACGTTCATACTGCTGATCGGAGTCTGCTGGGAACTGTCCATGATGTTCTCACTGGCAGGAATGATCTCACTCAAGATGCTGCCGGAAGACCGCAGCACAAGATATTTTGCCAGAAACGGTAAAAAAGGCATCGACTGCAAGCTTGCCGGAGCGCTGAGCATGGCGCTGCTGTTCGCTCTCTTCGAGTCGTTCCTTGCAGGAACATCAAACCATTCCTTCATCTGGGTATACAGATGGTGGGGTGTGCTTCCGGTATTCATAACTACGTATATACCGTTTTTCCTGGCTGCAAACTATGTTCCTGACATGGCTCCCGCAAAAAGAAAAAGATTCCTCATCGGAGTATGGGGAATCGATGCACTGCTTCTTATCATACTGATACCGGCAGGCGTGATTTAGGAACCGTGTCTAAATACGTATCGTAAGTACATTAAGACCGAAAAGGTTCTGATATTTAATGTTTTTCGCGATTGAATAGATCATGCGTATCCCGATGTTGGACGCCTCATCAACGCCTTCGGTAAGATGGTTGCGTTCCTCAGGATTGAACGGAACACAGTCGTCTTTGATGCGCAGAATAACCTCATCGTCTTTACAGACCACTCTGACATCGACAGAGTGGTCTTTTTTATCTTTTGTAAAACCGTGGTCTATAACATTGACCACCATTTCCTCCGCGGCCAGACCTCCGTAGTATGATCTGCGCCTGTCTATACCTTTGCTCAGGCAGAACTCCTGGACATGCAGAGATATGCTGACAGCTTCGTCAATGTTCCTGACTGAGATCTCTGTATATTCATCTTCGCATGCTCCGAAACTGTCCGGTATCACCATCAGCTCATCCATGTTGCGCGGGAAGTGGCCGTTCATTTTCGTTGCATAAATGATTATGATCAGGATCGACACGATACCGTTGATGACATTGGCGATGTAGATGCTGTTCATGCCGATGAAAGGAATCAGTATGGCTGTCGCTGCACTTACAGAAATGACTCCGTCAAAAATCGTCAGTATGTGTACGAAGCGCTGCTTGCCCGCAGCCTGCGCATAGCTTGTGTAGGCCATGCATATGATGCCCAGAACTGGGCAGAGCGGCAATATGCGAAGCCCCCAGACAGTCATCATATAGACCGGATCTGAAGGGTCCTTATAGAAGATATGGGTCAAAGGCTGAGCGCATATTATTATGAGAGCGCTTATAACGCACATGACAGGGGTGTAGCGTCTGATGTTGACCCTCATGACTTCGGCAAGTGAATGTCTGTCTTCTTCTCCAAGGCTGACACTGAACAACATGCGTGAGACTGCCTGCATTCCTGCGGGGACGGCCCAGAAGAGAGACATCAGGTTATTAGCCGTTGCAAAGGCCGAGATGGCAACGGTGCCGACATAGGCGGTCAGAAGAGCGTTGACCGCAAGGCCGCGGAATGTCTGATATCCGTTCACCAGAGCACCCGGGAGACCTATCCGGATCAGCGATCTGATTTCGCCGGGAGCAGGCTTTTTCAGAGTGAAACGAAGCTGGGATCTTCCGCTGACAAAAACCCATGCTTCAACTGTCAGGAACACCCACATGCCGACAGATGAAGCCAGAGCCAGACCGAAAGCCTGCAGATTCATCACGCCGACAAAGAGGTAGTTCAGGACCAGATTCACTGCGATGTATACTGCTACGGCAAGCTGTGTGATGCGCCCTTTGTTTTCGACGAAGAGGAACGATGCATACTGGTTGCTGAGAATCAGCGGAATTATGCCTATGGACTGACCTATCATGTACTGATTGAGAAGCGGACGCACGGCCGCATCGGATGTAAGGAAGCCTGTCAGATCGAAAACAGCGAGCAGAAGTACGATCACGGTGAAAAGAATACCAGCGAGGGTCGATATAATCAGGTCGAGTGAGTAGGTTCCATGAAGTTTCTCCTGATCGTTTTTTCCAAGGTATTCTCCGCACAGTATTGCAGAGCCCCCTACAAAAAGCTGTGATACTGCGCAGAAGAAGGTGTTGAGAGGTCCGTAAAGACCAACCGCACCCATCGCTTCGGTGCCGACAAAGTTGCTGGCAAAATAACTTGATACAAGCATATTGATCGTGCTTGTCGCCATAAGAATGATTTGTACCGGCAGCAGTCGGAACATCAGCTTCCTGATCATCGTTAATATCTCTTCCTTTTTCAGCGTTGTGATGGCTTTTAATTAACGAATAATATATCATAAAGACAGTAAATACGCTATTTTGGGACGCGAAAGGGGATCGGAATTGCTGAAAGAAAAAGGCTTTTACAAAGGAGTCAACCTTGGTGGATGGATGTCCCAGTGCGACTACAGCATTGAAAGACTCGACGGATTTATTACTGAAAAAGATTTTGAGACAATAGCATCGTGGGGAGCTGATCATGTAAGGCTTCCCGTGGATTACGATGTTGCCGAGCTCATGGATGACGGCATAGAAAGGATCAGAAGGGCGGTGGACGCAGCAAAGCGCTGCGGACTGAATGTAATGCTCGATCTTCATAAAGCACCGGGATATTCCTTTGATGCAGGTGAGCAGGAATCAGGATTTTTCGATAACCGGGATTATCAGGAAAGATTCCTTAAACTCTGGGAAAGAATGGCGAAGGAGTTCGGAGACGATCATGAGAACGTGGCGTTCGATCTGCTTAACGAGATCACCGATGCTGCATATCTGCCTGAGTGGAAAAAGATATCTGCAGAATGCATAAGGCGCATCCGGTGCCTTGCACCTGAAAATGTGATCGTGATAGGCAGTTATGATTACAACGATGTCAGGGCTGTAAAGGACCTTGATGCACCGCAGGACGAACTCGTTGCATACAGCTTTCACTGCTACGAACCGCATGATTTCACTCATCAGGGTGCCTACTGGGATCCGAGACTTGATAAGGAAAAAAGAGTGGCCTTCAGTGACTCGGGTACTACTGAAGAGATGTTCGAGAAGCTCTTTGAGTCTGCACTCGCAAAAGCTGCAGAGCATGGGGCGGATCTGTATTGCGGAGAGTACGGGGTGATAGACGTAGTTTCACCCGAGGAAGCACTTGAGTGGTACAAGGTGATCAACAGGGTGCTCGAGCGGCATGGGATATCACGGGCTGCATGGAGCTACAAACAGATGGATTTCGGTATAAGCGATACCCGTATGGATGATGTGAGGGGGGAACTTATAAAATACCTCTGATACGACATGCTCTGAAAAAAGCTTAATAAAACGATTCCGCGATCTTGCGTAGTGCACATTACGTAAGATCGCGGAATCGTTGTCTTATTATGGAAAATATATGAAGAAAAAGCTTTAGCTTATAATGATGCGGACATCGATGTCTGCAGACTCTTCCGGTACCGGTATCAGGTTTCCGGCAGGATTTCCGTTTACTGTGACGTAAGCTTTGCCTTTGAGACCGCCTGCTTTGTTTTCAACGCTTATGTGGTAAGCCGATCCGCGGAACCTGCGTACGCAGCTGAACGAATCGATGCCAGCAGGCAGGCAAGGGTCGATGCGAAGTCCGTCGAGCTCCGGCCTGATACCAAGTATGTACTGGCTGACAGCAACGAATGACCATGCAGCTGTACCTGTGAGCCAGCTGTTTTTGCCTTCGCCGTGAGTCGCGGCATCTCTGCCTGCAATCATCTGACAGTAAGCGTATGGTTCGGTGCGGTGGATCTCACTGATATCCTCGAGGAATACCGGGTTTGTCTTGCGGTACACATCGAATGCGCGGCTGCCGTGTCCGAGCATGGCCTCCGAGATGACTATCCACGGATTGCAGTGGCAGAATATGCCTGCATTCTCCTTGTATCCCGGCGGATATGAAGTTATTTCGCCGAGCTCTAGGTGATATCTTGTGTAAGCCGGCTGATGCAGCATGATACCGTATTCGGTGTCGAGATGCTTCTCAACGCTCCTGAGAGCAGACTCCGCTTCTCCTGTTTCCATGCCGATACCGGCCATTACGCACATGCCCTGAGGTTCTATGAATATACGGCCTTCCTCGCAGTCCCTGCTGCCGACAGGATGACCGAAAGCGTCATATGCGCGTCTGAACCATTCTCCGTCCCAGCCTGCATCCAGTACAGCTGAACGCATTTTTTCCACCAGGTCCATGATTTCAGCAGCTTCGTCATCACATCCGATATGAGTGAGTATGTCAGCAAATTCGATGCCGTACTTCACATACATACCGGCAATGAATACGCTCTCCGCTACCGGACCTTCGCTCGGACCGGTTATCTGGAAGCTTTCGCCCGGATGCTCCGAGAAGCAGTTGAGGTTCATGCAGTCGTTCCAGTCCGCACGTCCTATGAGCGGAAGGGAATGAGGCCCGAGGTGGGCGGTGGTGTAACCGAAACTCTTCCTGAGATGATCGAGAAGAGGAGCCATATCGTTTTCGTTATTGTCGTAGGTACATTGCTCATCAAGTATGCCGAAATCCCCGGTCTCCCTGATGTAGGCGGAGACACATGCGATCAGCCAGAGAGGATCGTCATTGAAGCCGCTTCCGACTGCCATGTTGCCGCGTTTCGTGAGAGGCTGATACTGATGATAAGCACTGCCGTCAGGGAACTGCGTGTTGGCTATGTCGATTATCCTCTCGCGGGCTCTTTCCGGTATAAGGTGTACGAATCCGAGAAGATCCTGACAGGAATCGCGGAATCCCATGCCGCGCCCGAGACCGCTTTCATAGTAGCTGGCCGACCTGCTCATATTGAAGGTGACCATGCACTGATACTGATTCCAGATGTTGACGGCCCTGTCGAGCTTTTCGTTCCCGGAAGATACCCTGCAGATCGAAAGGAGATCCTTCCAGTACATCCTCAGAGCATGCAGTGCGGCATCGAACTGTTCATCAGTGCCAAACAATGAGATAAGTCTGTCTGCAGGCTCCTTGTTTATGATACCCGGAGCAGAGAACTTGTGCTCATATGGATTCTCGCAGTATCCGAGAATGAAAATGCATGAGTACAGTTTGCCCGGGGCAAGTGTTATCTTCAGATGATGGCTGCCTACAGGAGCCCATCCGTGGGCGATGCTGTTATAACTGACGCCTGCTTCAACTGCGCGAGGCCTGTCAGCTCCGTTGTAGATCCCGGCAAACTCGTCACGGCTCGTATCGAAACCGCATATTTCCTTATTAACATGGAACATAGCGTAGTGGTTCCTGCGTTCGCGGTATTCTGTCTTGTGATAAATGGTGCTTCCTTCGACTTCGACTTCACCTATGGAGAAGTTTCTCTGGAAATTTGAAGCATCATCCTGAGCATCCCATAAACAGAACTCAACATAACTGTAAAGATCTATCTCCTTTGTTTCCTGAGAGCGGTTCATCATAGTGACTCTTGTAAGCTCGCAGTTCTCATGAAGAGGAACGAACACCTCCTGAACAACATCAAGACTGTTCTTTGAACTTTCGAACACAGTGTATCCGAGACCGTGTCTGCATTTGTAAGAATCAAGAGGGGCTTTTACAGGCTGCCAGCCCGGGTTCCAGATGCTGCTTCCATCCTTTATATAATAGTAATGTCCGCCGCAGTCCATCGGGCTGTTGTTGTAACGATAGCGTGTGAGCCTCATCAGTTTTGCATCCTTATAGAAGCAATAGCCTCCTGATGTATTGGAGATCAGCCTGAAGAAGTCCTGTGATCCGAGATAGTTTATCCACGGAAGGGGAGTCTCAGGTGATGTAATTACATATTCATTATTTATATCATCGAAATATCCGAATTTCATATAGTGCTCCCTGTTAGCGAATACGTTTTCGTAAATTCAAGTTTATTATAGGGCCAGAAAGATCGATTTGTAAAGAAAAAATTGAAAAAAGCATTGAAAAAGTTATAATAAGAGAAACAAAAGCGCAGCAATCTGCAAAAATCACGAAAATTTTTCAAAATCCTATTGACGAAAACGTTTTAGTGAATTACAATGAGGCCACGAAAACGTATTCGCACGTTTTCGCAGAAATGCTGCAGAAAGGAATATTCTGATATGGTCACTATAAAAGATATCTCCAGAGAATGCGGCGTTTCCCCGGCTACTGTTTCCAAGGCTCTCAACGGTTACGATGAAATAAGCCCCGAAACAGTCGAGCTGGTCAAGCGAACGGCACGTAAACTGAATTACATGCCGAATGCTGCGGCCAGACTGCTTAAGACAAACAGATCACATAACATTGGCGTGCTGTTTGTCGATGACACCATGAGCGGTCTGACACACGAGTTCTTCTCACGAATCCTCAATAGCGTGAAGGAGGAGGCCGAGGCGAACGGATACGACATCACCTTTATAAGCAACAATATAGGTAAACAGAAGATGTCGTTCCTTCAGCACTGCAGATACAGGAACTGCGACGGCGTCGTGATAGCCAGCGTGGACTTCCAGAACCCTGAAGTCCTCGAACTTGTCAAGAGTGAATATCCAGTCGTGACCATCGACTATTCGTTCGACAATTCGAGCTCTATAGTATCGGATAACCAGGAAGGATCATACAGACTTGCGTCCTACCTGGCCGAACAGGGACACAGGAGGATCGCGTTCATCCACGGCGAGCGCACCCTGGTAACGCAGAAGCGAATCAGAGGTTTCAACCGTGCCATGAAAGAACATGGGATAGAGACACCTCCTGAATATATCGTCGAAGCCAGATATCACGATGCTGAATCAGTCAGGAGGGCAACAGCACAGCTGCTGGATCTGGAAGTTCCTCCGACAGCGATCATGTATCCTGATGATTTCTCCTTCATAGGCGGGCAGACTGAGATAGTGGAAAGAGGAATGAACATACCTGAAGATATAAGCGTCTGCGGGTACGACGGCATCAACCTTTCAAGAATTCTCAATCCTCAGCTCACCACCTGGTTCCAGGACGCCGACAGGATCGGAAAAGAATCGGTCCGCAAACTTGTGGAATCGATCGAGGGTACAAGTGTAGCCGAACAGATCATGGTGTCGGGGAAGTTTCTTAGCGGAAACAGTGTCAGGAAGTGGGACGGTAAATAAACCCACAAATTATTTCAAGGAGGATAACTATGAAAAAGGGATTTAAGGCAGTCCTGAGTATCGCACTCGCAGCAGCAATGATGTTCGGAATGACAGCATGCGGTGGCGGTAACAGCGGCGGTGGCGAAGAAGCTGCTGCAGAAGCCGGAAAAGTACTCAACATCTGGTGCTGGAACGATGAATTCCAGAGCCGTTTCAACGACTATTATCCTGGAGTAGCTGAAGTTGCTGAGGATAAGTCGACAACAACACTTGAAGACGGAACAGTCGTTAAGTGGACCATCAACCCTAACGAGGGCATGAACTATCAGGATAAGCTGGATGCAGCACTCCTCGCACAGGAAAGCGCAGCAGACGATGAGAAGATCGACATCTTCCTGGTAGAAGCTGACTACGCTCTTAAGTATGTAGACTCTGATTACACAGTAGACGTAAAAGAGCTCGGACTTACTGATGAGGATATGGCTGAGCAGTATCAGTACACAAAGGACATCGTAACTGATTCCAACGGCGCTCAGAAGGGAACAACATGGCAGGCTACACCGGGACTCTTCGCTTACAGAAGATCCATCGCTAAGGACGTTCTCGGAACTGACGATCCTGATGAAGTTCAGGCAGCTCTCGCTGACTGGGATAAGTTCAATGCAGTAGCTGAGCAGGCTGCAGCAAAGGGCTACAAGATGCTCTCCGGATATGATGATTCATACCGTACATTCTCGAACAACGTATCCGCACCATGGGTTGACGGAACAGCAGTCAATGTTGACGCCAACATCATGAAGTGGGTAGACCAGACAAAGGAATTCACTGACAAGGGATACAACAACAAGACATCACTGTGGGCACCTGAGTGGGCAGCTGACCAGGGTCCGGAAGGAAAAGTATTCGGATTCTTCTACTCCACATGGGGCATCAACTTCACACTGCTCGGCAACTCGCTTGCTGATCCGGATGGAGCACAGGAAGTCGGCAACGGAATCTTCGGCGACTACGCAGTCTGCTACGGACCGGAGCCATACTACTGGGGCGGCACATGGATCTGCGCAGCAGCAGGCACTGACAACACAGAGCTCGTAGCTGACGTTATGAAGCAGCTCACATGCAACGGCGAGATCATGAAGAAGATCACTCTTGATACACAGGACTACACAAACAACCAGGCTGCTATGCAGGAGATCGCTGACGATCCTGACTTCGGTTCGGCATTCCTCGGCGGACAGAACCACATCGCACTCTTCGTAGAGGCAGCTAAGAACATCGACATGAGCAACGCAGGCCCATATGACCAGGGATGCAACGAGGGAATCCAGGGTGCATTCAAGGATTACTTCGACGGCAATGTTGACATGGATGGTGCAAAGGCTAACTTCGAAAAGACGATCAAGGAAAAATTCCCGGAGATCGAATCAGTCAACTGGCCTGAATAATCTCTCCATAGTATAGAAATGGGGTGACTTCGGTCACCCCATATTTTCTAAGAAAGACAACGAAGACCGATAACATCAGCGCCCATTGTATAATGAGCATAATGAAGCATCCTATGGACGCTGATGTGATCCGCCTACAGTTTATAAAGCGATCAACAGGAGGAGATAATGAAAAAAATCAAAGGCAACGAAGTCAGCTACGCGAAATACGGCTACCTGTTCATAGCGCCGTTTTTCATCGCGTTTCTGATCTTCCAGTTCATACCGCTCATACAGACGATATACTACAGCTTTTTCGAGTATTATCGCAGCGGCCTGAAGATAATCGGACCTAATCCTGTAGGCTTCGATAACTACGCCGCACTGTTTGAAGCTGATTTCGGAAAATATGCAGGAAATACGATAATCATGTGGATCCTGGGATTCATTCCGCAGATACTTATTTCTCTGCTTCTGGCCGCATGGTTCACGGACATACGTCTCAAAATCAAGGGCAAGCAGTTCTTCAAGGTGGTCATCTACATGCCTAACCTGATCATGGCTTCTGCGTTTGCGATGCTGTTCTTCGCGCTGTTCTCTGACAACGGCCCGGTAAACAGCACCCTGATATCCATGGGACTGATCAGCAAACCGTTCAGATTCCTGTCATCGGTATGGGGCACAAGGGGTCTGGTAGGACTGATGAACTTTCTCATGTGGTTCGGTAATACAACGATCCTGCTGATGGCTGCGGTGATGGGTATCAATCCATCGCTTTTCGAGGCGGCAGAACTCGACGGATGCTCGCCTAGGCAGACTTTCTTCAGAGTAACTCTGCCGATGATAAGGCCTATTCTGATATACGTACTTATCACGTCGATGATCGGCGGACTGCAGATGTTCGATGTGCCGCAGATACTGACAAACGGAAAGGGAACTCCTGACCGTACTTCGATGACGCTTATCATGTATCTGAACAATCACCTGTTCAGCAAGAACTACGGCATGGCAGGCGCGGTATCGGTGATCCTCTTCATAATAGCTGCTATTCTCTGCCTGGTAGTATATTTCACGCTGAATGCTGATGACGACAGCAAACGCATCAGGAAGAGAGACAGGTTAAAACCAAGAAAGGAGGCCGTCAATGGATAAGAAGCCTTCACATGCAAGAACTGTAATAGCTTATATCGTACTGATTCTTCTGACATTCCTGTGCCTGTTCTTCTTCTACATACTGATAGTGAATGCAACAAGAAGTCATCCGCAGATACAGAAAGGATTTTCGTTCATACCCGGTCATTCATTGATGAAGAACCTGAGGAGCGTACTTAACGATGCGAACATCCCGGTGATGTCAGGAATCAAAAACAGTCTGATCGTTTCGTCGCTGTCAGCCATACTGGCTACGTATTTCTCAGCACTCACGGCTTACGGACTGTATGCATATGACTTCAAGCTCAAGAAACCGGCGTTCGTTTTCATCATGCTGATCCTGGTAATGCCTACTCAGGTATCTGCAATGGGATTCATCAATCTGATCACCAAAATGGGTATGCTGAACACGCTTTATCCGCTGTTCCTGCCGTCCATTGCGGCACCCGCGGTCTTCTACTTCATGTACAGCTACATGCAGTCGAGCCTGCCGCTGGAACTTGTGGAAGCAGCACGGATAGACGGCTCCAGTGAGTTCCACACCTTCAACAGGGTGGTAATACCAATCATGAAACCGGCGCTGGCCGTACAGGCGATATTCGCATTCGTAACAAGCTGGAACAACTACTTCATTCCGGCACTGGTAATCTCGGACAACAGCAAGAAAACGCTGCCGATACTGATCGCAGCTCTCAGAAGTGCGGACTTCCTGAAGTTCGACATGGGCAAGGTATACATGCTCATAACAATCGCTATAGTCCCGATCATAATAGTATATATAGCACTTTCCAAGTACATCGTTGCAGGTGTAGCTCTTGGCGGAGTCAAGGAATAGCATAAGGAGATAAAAGACATGGCAGGTATTACATTCAAAAATGTTGTTAAGACATACGACAACGGAGTCACCGTTGTTCCGGATCTCAACCTCGAGATCAAGGACAAGGAGTTCGTGGTACTGGTCGGTCCATCCGGATGCGGAAAATCGACGACGCTGAGAATGATCGCAGGCCTCGAATCCATCACTGACGGAGAACTGTACATAGGTGATCAGCTTATGAACGCAGTTGCTCCAAAAAACAGAAACATCGCGATGGTGTTCCAGAACTATGCTTTGTATCCGCATCTGAGCGTTTACAAGAACATGACATTCGCTCTGGAGCTTGCAAAGGTTCCTAAGGACGAAATGAAGAAAAAGGTACAGTGGGCAGCGGAGATCCTCGGCCTCGAGCCTTATCTTGACAGAAAGCCGAAGGCTCTGTCAGGCGGTCAGAGACAGAGAGTAGCGCTCGGAAGAGCGATGGTGCGTGACCCTGAAGTATTCCTCCTGGATGAGCCTCTTTCGAATCTGGATGCAAAACTGAGGACAGAGATGAGATCGCAGATCAGCAAGCTGCATAAAAGGCTGGGTACAACATTCGTCTACGTAACTCACGATCAGACTGAGGCCATGACGATGGGTGACCGCATCTGTGTAATGAAGGACGGCATAGTTCAGCAGTTCGATACACCTCAGAATCTATATGACCATCCGTGCAATCTTTTCGTAGCCGGATTCATAGGTTCGCCTCAGATGAATTTCATCGATGCGCAGGTAAAGAAAACAAGCGGAGGATATGCTCTCTGCTTCGGAGATACCGAAATAACGGTAGACAGGCCTGAACTTGCATCGTATGAGGGAAAGACAGTCGTTCTCGGTGTAAGACCTGAAGATCTTCACGCCGAGCCGCAGTTCTTCGGAAAGAACAACGTGATCAACGCATATATAGATCTGGATGAGATGATGGGCGCTGAGTCCTATCTCTATCTTGAGTATGCAGGCCAGAAGATGATCGCGAGAGTACCTGCGAGGTACGCAAAGAAGGCTGAAGAAAACATCGAACTTGCTATCGATGTTGAAACGATCCATCTGTTTGACAAGGAAACAGAAAAAGCGATCTGAATCATACAGTGATGCACGGCCGGAGCTTGCTCCGGCCATTTGTTTTATATTGCCAGCAGAACTGCAGGAATGATAAAATTATTACGTTATAAATATCGGACTAGTGAGATAAGAAAAAGGAGACAATCAAATGAAAACAGTAAGAAATGTCGTTGCATCTGCTATACTGGCGGCGCTCGTATTCGTGCTGCTGCGTTTCGTGGCTATCCCGACACCTTTCCCTGATACAACACTGAGCATCTATGCAGCGGTAGTTGCTTTCTTTGCCGTTCTGTTCGGACCTGTTGTCGGATTCGTAGGAGGATTCCTCGGAAACCTTCTCGTAGACCTCACCGCAGGATGGGGCGTATGGTGGACATGGGTAGTCGTAACAGGCCTTTATGGACTGTTCGTCGGACTCGGTTGCAAGGGTGTTGACCTCGAAGACGGCGTATTCGGAAAGAAGGAACTCATCCGCTATATCATCGTATGCGTAGTCAGCTGCATCCTCTGCTGGGGAGTTATTGCACCTATCGGCGACATTCTGATTTATGCTGAACCTGCTAACCTTGTATTCATACAGGGACTGTTCGTCGGCCTCAGCGGAATGATCGCGTCGATCGTAGTCGGAGGCATACTTTGCAAGGCATATGCTGCTTCCAAGGCACAGAAAGGATCCCTGACCAAGGAGGATTAATTTGGAAAGAGGAGAACCTATAATCGAATTCAGGGACTTCTCCTTCCAGTATAACGCGCAGATGGAGCCGACCCTCTATAACATCGATCTCACCATTCACAAAGGTGAGAAGGTGCTTATTGCGGGTCCTTCCGGATGCGGAAAGTCCACACTGGTGAACTGCATAAACGGTCTTATACCGTTTTCATATAAGGGAGAGATCAAAGGATCTCTGAAGATAAAAGGAGAGGAGAGCTCATCGCAGAGCATCTCCGGGATTTCAAATACTGTAGGTACGGTCCTTCAGGACAGTGATGCCCAGTTTATCGGCATGACTGTTCTGGAGGACATTGCTTTTGCGCTCGAAAATGAGTGCATAGTAAAAGATGAAATGACAGAGCGCGTACACAGGGCGGCAGAGATAGTGGGTATTTCCGATCACCTGGAATATGCTCCTACCGATCTGTCAGGAGGCCAGAAGCAGCGTACGGGCATCGCGGGGATATTAGTCGACGATGTCGAGGTAATGCTCTTTGACGAGCCTCTCGCGAACCTCGATCCGGCGACAGGAAAGACAGCCATGGAGCTGATCGATGACGTGGCAGTAAAGACCGGAGCGACAGTCATTGTCGTAGAGCACCGTATAGAAGATGTGCTGCACATAGAGATGGACCGCATCATTCTCATGGAAAACGGAAGGATAGTCTTCGACGGAACTCCTGACGCACTTCTCTCATCGAATCTGCTCATCGAGGGCGGCATAAGGGAACCTCTATACATCACAGCGCTCAAATACGCCGGGATAGAGATCACAGAAGACAAATTGCCGCACAGCATACGATCCATCAATCTGACATATGAAGACAAGAACCGGCTAAGAAGGTGGCATGAGAGCACACCGACAGTAAAGCCGGAACCAAAGACCGATACCATACTGGATATAAAGGATCTTGAGTTCGCATATGAGGACAGGCCGCCTACGCTGAAGGGGGTAGAACTTGAAGTGCACAGAGGCGAGCTGATGGCTATAGTCGGCCGTAACGGGGCAGGCAAATCGACACTTGCCAAAGTGGTTTGCCGCTTTGAGAAGGACTGCACCGGCTCAATGGAACTGATGGGCGAGGACCTGCTGACATTAAGCATCAAGGAATGCGCGGACAGAGTCGGTTACGTCATGCAGAACCCTAATCAGATGATCTCAAAAACCATGATATTCGATGAGATCGCGCTTGGACTCAAGCTCAGAGGACTTGATGAAGAGGCGATCAGGGATAAGGTCGAAAGCGTCATGAAGATCTGCGGCCTCTATGAGTTCCGCAACTGGCCGATCTCCGCTCTCTCGTACGGACAGAAAAAGAGAGTAACTATCGCGTCCATACTCGCGCTGGATCCGGATATCATCATTCTCGATGAGCCGACTGCCGGCCAGGACTTCAGGCATTACACTGACATAATGGAGTTCCTCAAGGATATCAACTCGAGGGGCATTACAATAATAATGATCACACATGACATGCACCTCATGCTCGAATACGCGGAGAGGGCACTTGTGTTTACTGACGGACGCATAATCGCGGACGATACTTCAGCTGCGATACTGACAAATCCTGCTATAACTGAAAAAGCGTCGCTCAAGGAGACCTCGCTGTATCATCTGGCCCTGATGTGCGGTATCGATGATCCTTCGGAGTTCGTACAGCACTTCATCAATTACGACAGGGAGGTGCGCGCATGAAGCTGTTAAACTACATCGAGCGCAAGTCACCTGTACACAGCCTGAACGGCGCATCAAAGCTGTTCTGCCTGCTTATGTGGATCTGCTCCACGATGATCACTTTCAATACGCCATTTTTGCTGGGAGCTACCATACTCGGTGCTGTGGCGTTCAAGCTGTCGAGACTCAAACTCTCTGAGCAGAAAGGCCTGCTGTACTTCCTGCTCTGCTTCATGCTTCTGAATGCGCTGCTGATTTATATATTCAATCCGGAGCGCGGAGTTGAGCTTTACGGTACGAGAAACCTGATCGTTCAGATATGGGGAAGGTTCACCATAACCAAGGAACAGCTGCTCTATCAGTTCAATGTAATACTCAAATATCTG
Organism: Mogibacterium sp.; assembly: GCA_017432075.1. Lineage (GTDB taxonomy): Bacteria > Bacillota > Clostridia > Peptostreptococcales > Anaerovoracaceae > Crickella. Next base: position 20,940 of record JAFRJV010000022.1, read on the forward strand.
TCGACCATACCGATCATCCTGGTGTTTATCGGATCGACGCAGCCAAGTGAGCTGGCAGCGTCCATGAACAAAATAGGCATCCCATACGGTTTCAGTTACTCATTCGCTCTTGCGCTGAGATACATTCCTGATACAGTTTCATCTTTCATAGACATCTCGAGATGCCAGCAGGCAAGAGGTATCGAAATGAGCAACAAGGAGAGCCTCATGAAACGCATCAGGGCTGCAGCTGCGCTGGTGCTCCCGCTCATTCTCGGGAGCGTCGAACAGATAGAAGTGATAACCAACGCGATGGAGCTCCGTAAATTCGGTACGCAGAAGAGGAGAACATGGATAATGTCAAGGCCGTTTAAGGCAGGCGATTATCTGACCATCGCTATCGGCATTGGAATGATGGCTTTCGTTATAACCTATAACGTGATCAACGGAAGCCGCTTCTGGAATCCATTTACATAGTATAACGGGAGGTTTATGAAATGAAACCAACTGTAGTACTCCAGACGGACTTCGGCAACGGAGGCGGAGGCGTGATGGCGGGAGTCATCAGGTCTGTCGATCCCGAAGTCCCGGTATATGATTTTGACCACTTTATAGAGGCTTTCAACACGATAGCTGCTTCGGCGAGCCTCAGCGGCGCCGTGCCTTACTGGCCGTCCGGAACGGTATTCGTTTCGGTAGTCGATCCCGGAGTCGGTACAGAGAGAAGATCGTGCGTTGCAAAGCTGGACAACGGCAGTTATATCGTCACACCTGACAACGGAACACTCACCATGCTCAAAGACATGGTAACGGAGGTGCGCCGGATAGATGAGAGCATAAACAGGCTGCCGGGAAGCGAAAACTGCTACATATACCATGGACGTGATGTCTATTCATATACTGCCGCAAGGCTCGCTTCCGGTGTGATCAGCTATGAGGAAGTAGGACCGGAATACCCGGTATCCGAGATCGTGATGCATACACTCACAAACGTGGAGACTGTAGTCCGCAAGGACTATGCACACGCCGGTTTCTACGACATGGAGAAGGCCTTCGGCTGTCTCAGGGTCAACATAACAACAAAGGAGTTCCAGGATATCGGAGGATTCCGTTATGGTGACAGGATCCATCTCGTCATAAGCGACGGACACAAGCCTATCTATGACGGGATCTGCTATTATGACAAGACATTCGGACTTGCTCCTAAAGGGGAAGCGTTCGTATGCGGAGACATACAGGCGGGAGAAGGGCAGACGCTGAGATTCAATCTGAATCACGACAACTTCTTCGACAGATACGCACCTGAACTGAACGACGGTCTTGGGGCGGCCAAAGACTATTCATTTACAGCGACACCGTGGGAAGGAGACGCGTAAAAAACAGCTACATGGAAAAAGGTATTGGAAAAGAGAAAACAGCATACAGATTCTGGGCGGAGATGCTTATAGTGATACAGTCTCTGGTCTACGGATTCGGAGACCCGATTTCCAAGATCGCATTTGAAATCGTACCGGTCTATTCAATGATGACGGTGCGCTATACAATAGCGTTCCTGTTTTGTATCGCTGTTTTCGGAAAGCGTATAGTCCGCACTGTAAAAAGCGCACCGCTAAAGAGCTGGCTCATACCGGGGATATGTATTGGCATGAGCTATGTGCTCAACAATATTGCCCTGAGCATGACGGAAGCGACTTCGGTAGCTTTTCTGAGATCGCTCGCGGTAGTCATGACTCCTGCGCTTGCATTCATTGCTTACAGAAAGAGATACAGGTGGCAGCATATCGTAGCGCAGATACTCGTGCTGCCCGGCATGTACCTGCTGTGCGTAAGAGGGGGACTGTCGGGATTCGGCGCCGGAGAGATACTGGCTCTTTTTGCAGCCGCTCTTGTGGCAGCTACACTGGTATTCACAGGCAGATTTCTTGATAAGGTCGATCCGGTCTCTATGACTGCGCTTCAGGCAGGCTGCTCTGCAGTGATAGCATTTGCGGGAAGTCTGATTGTAGAGGGCGGAGTCCATGCCGGTTCGGCAACCCCGAAAGCATGGCTCATTATTCTGTATCTGGCCATACTGTGTACATTCCTGGGATATCTGCTGCAGAACCTCGCACTCACGAGGATAAGCGACAGGGAGGTAGCGCTGCTTCAGAGTCTCTGCCCGGTAATGACCGCGCTGTTTTCGTTCATACTTCTCGGTGAAAAACTGTCCGCAGCCGGCATCGCCGGTGCGGTGATCATAATAGTCTGCATTTCGGCATCAGCTCTGATAAAGGACGAAGGATAACTGATACTATGAAAGATCTTAGGCACATCCACTTCTATGAAGATCTCCTGGAGCAGACAGCGAATGAGCTCGTGCTGCAGGAGAAAGAAGCAGGAGGAGTAGCTGCGGGGTACACATGCTATTATGTGCCTGAAGTTCTTCTCAACTGCGGAAAAGCTTTTTCCGTACGCCTGCGCGCGCCTAACACAGGTTCGCTCGACATCAGTCAGTACTACATGTCGAGCTTTATCTGCGGCTATACGCGCGCTCTTTTTGAGCGTGCATTTGAAGGCGGAATGAACTATCTGGATTTTTATGCCAGTTCCGACACATGCCAGCAGATGGTAAGAGTGATCGAGAATATACGCGATCTCGAACTCATTAATAACCCCCGTTTTGGCTGGGGTATAATAGATGCTCCGCTCAAGATCAGCCCTCACGGCAACAGGCTCTACACCGAACAGATCAGGGAACACATACTTAGACCTCTCTCAGAGAAATACGGTGTGGATGTCTCCGATGAAGCCATCCGGGCGGCTGTAAAAGAGCATAACGAGATGTGTGCAATATTTGAGGAGATCTCAGAACTCAGAAAAGAGGACAACCCGAGGATCACTCCGAGGGAATTTCATATATTATCGCTGATAAGCTATGCCAGCCCGACTTCGCGCATACTTCCTTATCTGCGTGAGACCCTTGAGGACCTCCGCACGAGGGAAGCCGATGCGGAGAACCGCTGGAGGGCGCGCGTCGTGGTGGTAGGCAGCGAGCTGGATGACTACGGGTTTTCCGAGATCATGGAGAACGCGCGCTGCTACGTTGCGGCTGACAGATACTGCTTCGGATCCATACCCGGCAGGCAGCAAATCCCGCTCACTGAAGATGAACCCGCGCTGGATCAGGTTTGCCGCTTTTATCTGGAGACCAATCAGTGCCCGCGATTCATGTCTCAGGAGAAGATCATGCAGCGGCGCGACACCATACGAGATCTTGTCCGCGAATACAAAGCAGACGGCATAGTGATAGAACAGGCCAAATTCTGCGACTTCTGGGGCTATGAACGTACGCTCAACACTCAGGTGCTGCAGGAGGAATACGGCATCCCGACTCTCGGGATCGACCGTGAGTATGTAGTGAGAGGTTCCGGTCAGCTTGCCACACGCATGCAGGCATTTGTTGAGAGCCTTGAGATAAAGAAGCTTCAGAAAGGAGGCGGCACTAAATGAAAAAGAAAAAAGGTGCAGCTGATAATCTGAAAAACAAGACTGCGATCCAGAAGCACCGGGAGTGGCGCGGCGGACTCGATACTGCCTACGACTATATGCAATGGTGCCGACTCTGGGGAATACTCATAAAATGGGCAGCTTCACATCCGGTGCAGAATGTCAGGGCTTTGTTCAGATACCGCTGGATGTTCTCATACCTGACGGTGCCGTCGTTCTTCGACAGGCTCTGCGAGGGGCAGAGAGGCGCAGGACTCAGGGGAGCAAGGAACAACCTCAACTACCTCGCAAGTGACGTCACAAAAACGCTTACTACGATCTTCAGCGCCGACATGCACCTGCATCCGGGCAGCAAAAAGGCGGAAGATCTGAACAAAAGAATAATCTGTGTTGACGAGCTGCTGCCAAACCTGCTCGGCAAGGGATTTCCGGACTGCAAGATGATACTGTTCCAGGAATACCCGATGTACCTGCCGTCGCTGATCAATCAGCACAGTCCGGTCCATTATATAGAACAGTCCGAGCTTTACGGGCTCCCTGCAGACGTCTGTCCGCTCCCGTCATTCGAGGCGGGTCTGGCCATCGAGGACGACTTCCCGAAGATAGGCTGCTGCATGCTTACATCAAACATGCCTTGCGACGGCAGCATCATGACAACGATGCTCCAGGAGCGCCGTATAGGCCTGCCGTCCCAGGTGCTGAACGTGCCGCTTCGCTGGAAGGAAGATGAAGTGCAGGAATATGCGGTCGAAGAGATCAGGTCTGCAATAGCGTTCCTCGAGGAACATACCGGACAAAAGTTCGACTGGGATGCCTTCAAAGAGGGATGTGAGATCTGGAACAGACAGAACGAGTGCAAGTTTGAGAAATGGGATATGAACCGTACGGACATACCGCCTCATACCGGATCATCTGCGTGGCTTTACAGGATATTCGAACATCAGGCTGTCGCCGGAGAACCTCTGGCTCTTAAGAACGACCTCAGGGTGAACAGAATTCTGCGAAAGCAGGTTGCTGCCGGCAAGTGCCCAAAGACCATACGCCACCGTGCTGTATTGTGGAACACACCGTGCAACAACTATGCCAACTTCAACAACTGGCTGCTCAACTGTTGGGGCATTGAGTCAGTCTGCGAGATGATCGACATACATGGCACCGATCTTATCGACACAAGCAGCCGGGAAAGCATGCTGCGCGGTCTAGCAGATCATTATCAGACGTCAACTATGCGTGCCCATACAAAGGGCGGCAGCGAGGTGATGCTGGACAGCCTCTGGGAGAAGTACGAAGAGTACAACGCAGATATGATAATAATGTTCGACCAGATATCCTGCAAAGGCGTCGGAGCCATAAACGGACTCTTTGAAGAAGGTGCCATGAAGCGCGGAATACCGATGGTACGCGTGAGGCAGGATCTGATGGATCCTACATCCATCACACGGCGCGAGATGCGTAATGATGTGAACATATTTATGCAGAGTGTAATGAAAGAAGAGCCTGTCGATGCCACACTGGTGGACTTTGATGATGATGAAAGCTGGTAGGGAGGATCACCATGAAAGCGATAAAAATCTTACTGATGATCATGCTCGGTTTTTTTGCAGTAACGGTACCGGTATACTGGTTCAATCTCGATACCAAACTCGTTAAACTGATCGAAAAACCGATGATGAAGCACTACGACTCGATGCCGCGGGATAACAGATTATAGGGTCGAAAACAGAGCCGGAGCGGAAACCTAAAATAATCGCTCCGGTTTTTTTGTTTGTCAACTGAATACTGTGTATGTTGTATAATAAAAACGACAATTGAACCATATTCATCAGGAGGAAAAACCTATGTATGACATGCTGTTTTCACCTATGAATATTGGGACTGTGAGAATAAAAAACAGGATAGTCATGACAGCTGCGGAGTTCAGCCTTGGCGAACCGAGCGGTAAAGTGACACCGAGACTCTCGGATTACTACGAAGAAAGGGCAAAAGGGGGAGTTGGCCTTATCATTCCGGGTATCTGCAGAGTCAATGACATGGCCGGAGCTGCAACGTATACCCAGCTTGCCATGAGCCATGATTATCACATCGAGCCTATGCGTGAGATGGTACGGAAGCTCCACAGCCATGGGGCGAAACTGGCCATACAACTGCATCACGCGGGAAGACAGGGCCTGGCGAGTTCCATAAACTCGCTGCCGATGGTGATCCCGGTCGCAGAGCGTGTACCTAAGTTCATGGATCTCATGTACAAATGTACACCTGTGCTGCTGAACATGGAGGAGAAGGGCATCTGTTTCTCAGTGCAGGCGCCTTCAGACGGACCGCTTGCACCGCACGGAGCTGCGCGTATGCATGCCATGAGTAAAAAGGAGATCCATAAGCTTCAGCAGGATTTCATCGATGCAGCGGAGCGATGTAAAAAAGCGGGAGTCGACATAGTCGAGCTCCATGGAGCGCACGGATATCTGATCCAGCAGTTTCTGTCGCCTTACACCAACCACAGGAAGGACGAGTACGGCGGAAGCTTTGAGAATCGCATGAGGTTCCTTGAGGAGATCGTAAAGGGCATAAAGGAACGCTGCGGAAGGGATTATCCTCTGATGGTGCGTCTCACGGTCGATGAGATGATGGAGAGGATCGGAAAACCGGGAGAGGGCTATGGGCTCGAGACAGGAAAGAAGATCGCCAAAAGACTTGAAGAACTCGGGGTGGATGCTATCAACGTGTCCAGTGCCAATTACGATACATATAACTGCTGGCTCGAGCCTACGACTTACGAGCCGGGCTGGCGTAAGCATCTGGCGAAGGCGATAAAGGAGACTGTAAACATCCCTGTCGTCGCTGCCAATGTGATCAGGACTCCGGAGCAGGCAGAGAAGCAGCTCGAGGAGGGATATCAGGACTTCGTGGCATCGGCCAGAACATTCATCTGCGATCCGCACTGGCCTGAGAAAGCTCAGTCCGGACATCCTGAAGACATCCAGAGATGCATAGGCTGTCTCAACTGTATCAGGTCGTTCATGACGAATGCGGGCGAGGGCAAGCCGGGCGAGTGCGCACTCAATATGAGCATCGCCAATGAAAGATTCTATTACGACATGCCGAAGGACGGCATGGGACGCCTTGTGATAGTCATCGGAGCGGGCCCTGCTGGCCTCACAGCCGCGAAAACAATGGCTATGAGAGGATTTGACGTTGAGCTCTATGAAAAGGCAGAGAAAGCCGGAGGACAGGTCATAGCGGCATCGTCGGGCAGCCATAAGGAGAGACTGTACTGGGCTGTCGAAGACCTCATGACAGCAGCGAAGAAGGAAGGCGCGAAAGTCTTCCTCGGAAAGGAACTGACTGCTGAAGAGATAAAAGACAAAAAACCATATGCGGTTATCTGCGCAACGGGCGGCACTCCGCTCAGACCGCGCTCGATACCGGGCATCGACAGGGAGAACGTCATTGCGGCGCCTGACCTGCTGCTTGGAAAATCTTCGATAAAAAACAGTAAAGTTGCGGTCATCGGATCCGGAATGACGGGCCTTGAGACAACTGAATTCCTGAACGAGAGCGGCAACAGGGTCACCGTAGTCGAGATGGCTGACGACATTGCTCCGGGAGCATGGTTCCAGCTGATCGACGATGAGATGGAGCGTATCAGGCCATACGGTACTGTTTTCATGACAAAGACAAAACTCTGCTCCATAGAAGACGGCGGAGTGATCGTTGAGGACAGGGAGAGCGGAAAACAGCAGAAGCTGGATGCGGACTATGTGGTGCTGGCCATGGGGGTCAGACCTCAGACTGCGCTTGCAGATAAACTGAAAGAGCTGGGCGTAAATAATGTTTACTGCGTAGGTGATGCCGAAAAGAGCGGCACTATAGCGCATGCATGCCACAGCGCTTACGATACTGTAATGAATATAGGAAAGGGGAAAGAAGGGACCGGAGTCAAAGCTGAAAAAACTGGAAATGCCGGAGTTAAGGAGGCGGCGGCAATGGGCGGTATAAGTAAAGTAACAGAACTCGTATATAAAAGGAAGCTTGATGAGATCAGAGGTAAGAACGTACTGATCACCGGAGCTTCCAGCGGGATCGGCAGGGAAGTGCTCGACAGACTGGCAGACCCTTCGAAAAACAATATGGTGCTTGCTACCAGCAGGACCATAGAAAAGCTGAAAGGTTATGGAAACAACGTTACGCTGTTCAACAGCGATGTAAGCACACAGGAAGGCGTTGATAAGCTGTTTGAGAAGGCTGAGTCACTATTCCGCAAGATCGATATCGTCATAGCAAATGCCGGAGCACCTTATTACGAGAAGTTCGATTATGTTGACTGGGACCGCATCCAGCATATCTTCAACCTCAATACTATTTCACCAATATACACATACACCAAATATCTGGAACATCTGAACGGCAGGGAAGGACACATCGTGTTCACCATTTCCGCCATGGGAGAGATGGCTATACCGGGATATGCTCTTTACACAGCGACAAAGTTCGCCATGAAGGGATTCCAGGAAGAGATCAGGCTCGAGGCACCGAAAAACATCAAGGTGACTGCGGTATATCCGGTATCGACAGCGACAAATTTCTTCAACGTCGGCGGAAACGGCATAGATGTAGGACGTCCGTTCCCTGTACAAAAGGCGGGACTCGTTGCCGACCGGATGATAGACGGGATAGAAAAGGCGAAAAAACACGTATACCCATGCCGTATATGGAAACCGTCCAAGCTGCTGATGTCAGTGGTTCCGCAGGTAAAAAGTGTCTATTGGGGCATAGAAAAAAACAGACTGAAACGTTTCCTCAAAAAGAAAGCTGAACTCGAGAATAAGATCGCAGACAAACTCTAGAAAGGAGACTGACATGGCTAATATTCATGATATCAACAGAGATGAATGGATGCTCAGAGGTCCGCTGGCAAAAAAAGGCTATGACTGGTGGTGGCATTCAATGACGGCTGAAAACGCTGAAACAGGTGAACTCAAACCTTTCTATGTTGAATTCTTTACATGCAATCCTGCGCTGGCAGAGGATGATCCGGTCATAGTATGGAATGATCCGGAAGCACAGAAAGCCGGCAAGCGTCCTTCCTATCTGATGGTCAATGCCGGATTCTGGGGCGAAGACCACGGTCAGCTGCACAGGTTTTTCTCGCTCAAGGATGTACAGATCCATGCTGATGCTCCGTACAGCATTGTAGCTGACGACTGCAAGTGCAGCGAAGTCCATACCGAGGGGTCTATCAAAGTCACTCTTGAAGAGGCGGCAGCTCATCCTGAGTGGATGAGTGATGCAGGCGAGATAAGCTGGAAGTTCGACATACGCAAGGAGATCGCGTTCCACGTAGGATACGGCGCAAGCAAGTTCTTCAGAAGGATCAATGCCTTCGAGATGTTCTGGCATGCAGAGGGCATGAAGTCCGCGTTCAAGGGGGAGATCATACTTAACGGCGTCAAATATCTGCTGAAGGAAGAGACCTGCAACGGATACTCCGACAAGAACTGGGGCGGAGACTTCACGAGTCCCTGGGTATGGCTTTCGTCAAATAACCTCAGGAGCATGATCACGGGAAAGAAGCTTGAGAACAGCGTGTTCAACATCGGAGGCGGAAGACCAAAGGTATTCTTCCTGGCGCTCAACAGAAAGCTTCTCGGCGAGTTCTACTACGAGGGGAAGGATTACGAGTTCAACTTCTCGAAGTTCTGGACTCTGTCGCGCACGAAGTTCGACTGCTGGGAGACTGATGACGAGATACACTGGCACGTTCTGCAGACAACAAAGAATGCGAAGCTCGACACTCAGATCAGGTGTTACAAGAAAGACATGCTGAATATCAAGTACGAGGCTCCGACAGGCTATAAGAAGCACAACAGGCTGTGGAACGGCGGCAACGGAACAGGTACGCTCAAGCTCTACGAGCGCTCGCTCTTCGGCCGCAAGGAGAAACTGATAGACGAAGTATACGCTGAAGGCATAGGATGCGAATTCGGTGAATACTGCGACCCGGAATAGCGGGTCACAAAAATATATACAGGGGGATCAGAGAGTGATTTCATTGACAAAGGGAGTATACAGCGCGTATTGCAAGGGGTTTCAGTGTGCTATCAAAATAGCCGATTACTTTCTGGGTTACCGCATGCCGGAATACATATTCGGAAGGGGATTTGTAGACAGGCTGCCTGAGCTTCTGAAGGAAAAGGATGCAGGCAAGGTGCTGTTTGTAACTGATCCGGGCCTCATAAAGCTCGGTCTTGCCGGACGCGTGGAAGAGTCGCTGAAAAAAGGCGGGATCGACTACGTGATGTTTTCAGATGTGGAGCCAAACCCTACCAGCGATAATGTTGAAGAAGGATATCGGGTTTTCAGAGAAAACGGCTGTAAATCGATCGTTGCACTGGGCGGCGGATCGCCGATGGATTGTTCAAAGGGCATATGTGCCAAGTCAGTACATCCGAAAAAGAACATAAACCAGCTTCAGGGCATTCTCAGGGTGCACAAAAGAATACCTGCGATATTTGCTATCCCTACTATGGCGGGCACGGGATCCGAAACGACGGTCGCTGCTGTTATCACAGACTCAAAGACGCGCCGCAAGGCTTCGATCAACGATCCATGTCTGATCCCGCGTTATGCTGTGCTTGATCCTGAACTGACAGCAGGAATACCGCCATTCCTTACCGGAGCTACAGGCATGGATGCCCTGTGTCATGCGGTCGAAGCGTATACGAATCACATGTATAATACAAAGCTGGAAAATCTGTTATGCATCAATGCTGTCAGGCTGATCTACGATAATCTGTATAAAGCCTATAAAGACGGCTCGGATATGACAGCGAGAGAGAACATGCAGATCGCGGCATTCTATGCCGGACGGGCTTTCACAAGAGGCTGTGTAGGTTATGTTCATGCCGTAGGTCATACGCTTGGCGGTCTTTACGGAGTACATCACGGCAAGGCCATGGCTATTCTGCTCCCGCATGTGATGAGGGCGTACGGACCGGCAGTCCACAAACGCCTTGCGGAGCTTGCTGATATATGCGGCATGCAGGGGAAGACTGATGCCGAAAAGGCTGAAAAGTTCATTTCGTGGATAGAAGACATGAACAGAAAGATGGATATCCCGGAAAAGCTTGACATGATCAAAGACAAGGATGTCGATCAGATCATCAGGTGGGCGATGAAAGAAGCTAATCCTCTTTACCCGACACCTGTGCTCTGGGGATATGATGACCTTAAGACATTTATTGATTCCGTAAGGGAATAAGGAGGTACATAAGTGAAGACACTGTTCAAAGGCGGTTTGATATATGATGGTACAGGCAGAAGACCTTATACCGGAGACGTTCTTATCGAGGACGACCGCATAGTAAAGGTAGCTGACAGCATTGAAGAAAAAGCTGATAAAGTTATAGATATCAGCGGATATCAGATATGCCCAGGCCTTATCGATGCGCATTCACACAACGACTTTTTCTATGACAGAGAGGATTCGGAGAAGTTTTACAAGCCATTCGTAGAGCAGGGCATAACGACACAGATAACCGGCAACTGCAGCTTCTCGCCGTTCGGAGTCGATGAGGATACTCCTTACAAAGACAAGATAGGCGGAGGTCTGTTCGATACTATGCATCCCTGCAGCTTTGCAGAGTTTAAAAAACGCGCAGAGGGTAATCTGTACGTGAACATCGTGCCGCTGATCGGGCAGGGCTCGGTAAGAGCAGGCATGACAGGCTACGACCCTGCTCCTTACACTGAAGACCAGATCGAAAAGGAACTGGAACATGTGCGTGAAGCCATGGAAGGAGGGGCCTTTGGCGGATCACTGGGATTCATGTACGAGCCTGACAGATACGCGAAAGAGGATGAGATCATCGCTTTTGCAAAGGAAATCGCAAAGTACGATGGTATCGTTACAATACATCCGAGAGCATGCTCCATCGTAAGCGCTGACTATCCGCTGCTTACAAAGAAGTCGCATCTTGAGATGGGACTTGATGAAGCAGTGGATATAATGCACAAGTCAGGCTGCAGGCTGGAGTACAGCCATCTTATATTCACCGGCCAAAGGAGCTGGAAGCTTCTGGATAAGATGCTCTCCACGTTCCACCGTGAGCACTATACCGGACATCCTATCGCGTTCGACAACTACGTGTTCCACTATGGAGCTTCGGTAATAACTGTTGTATTCCCTGAGTGGTATGCTCAGCTCAGCAGGGACGAAGCTGAAAAACCTGTAAACCGCCGCAAGCTCGAGCTCACGATACTCATGTACCGCAAGGTGCTGGGCATCGACTGGGACGACATGGTAGTCGCGTACATATCGGACGATCATCCGGAGTACGAGGGCAAAACGATACCGCAGATCGCTCAGGAAGAAGGTGCTTCAGAACTCGATACTTATCTGAAGCTGGTCGAACTTTCAAACCGCGCAGGCAGCATCTACCTTGGTAAATACTATAACGATGAGATCGTACACCGCCTCATGAATGACGAGCTTTCGGTATTCATGACCGATGCATGGGTAGAGGAGAAAGGTCTGCAGAACATAGCCGCGTTCCAGACATTCCCGCAATTCTTCATTCTGGCGAAGAAGTATGGAATTCCTATCGAGAAGATAGTACGCAAAATGACAGGAAAGACAGCTGACCGATATAAAATACCGGAAAGAGGCTATCTTAAAGAAGGTTATAAAGCAGATATTACAGTTATCGATCTCGATAATATGAAAGTCGACGAATCGAAACCGGATTTCCGCCCTGAAGGCATAGTGCATGTTTATGTTAACGGACATCCTGTTATGCAGGAAGGAAAATACTGCGGCGGCAGGGCCGGAAAGGTAGTACTCAAAAAATAGAGTTTTGGGAGAGATCAATTTATGAAATCATGTACGGGAAAGATCCTGAAGGTCGATCTGACCGCAGGAAAAACAACGGTAGAAAAGATACCTGATGAAGTATACGAGGCAGTGCTTTCGGGCAAAGGCCTCGGCGCATGGTATCTGTATAAGAACATTCCGGCAGGTGCGGATCCTCTCGGGCCTGATAATATCCTGGGTTTCTGTTCAGGTGCCCTGACCGGCACAGGTGCATTCATGACGGGCAGATTTACCGTGGTATGCAAGAGCCCTCTTACAGGAGGTTGGGGCGACGCCAACTGCGGCGGAGTCTTTTCACCTGCGATCAAGCAGTGCGGATACGACGCCATTTTTATCAGCGGCATATCGGAGAAACCGGTATACCTTTATTGTGATAACAAAGGCGCTGAGATACGCGATGCTTCACGGTACTGGGGACTCGACGCCGTAGAGGCAGAGAACAGGCTTCTTGAAGACAACTCAGGAGGTAAGATCCCGCGAGCAGCTGTGATCGGTCAGGCAGGAGAGAATCTGTCTCTCATTTCAGGAATATGCAACGAGGGCGGCAGGATAGCCGGCCGGAGCGGTGTTGGTGCGGTAATGGGCAGCAAGAAGCTCAAAGCACTGGTGCTGGCCGGAAGCAGGCCTATGCCGTGCGCAGACCCAGAGGCAGTAAAGGCTATTTCAAAGGAACTCGGCCGCAAGATCAACAAGATGTGGATACCTAAAGGCATGGGAGGCGGCATCGGACTGATGGGAGTAAGCATGGGAGCGAGCCCGTTCGTACTTCCGCTGGACGGATCAATGACTGCATATCTTTTCCGCGAATGGGGCACACCTTCAAATACGCCTCTGGCCATTACAAGCGGTGACGGACCTCTCAAAAACTGGGGAGCCGGTCCTTCCGAGGTAAAGGGAATGCGCCTTGCACTGGACTACAATCCGGAGAAGATAAACAAGATAGAAGAGGCAAAATACCACTGCTACTCATGTCCTCTTGGCTGCGGCGGAAGGCTTGATATCAGCAGCGTTAAATACAGTGAATACTACGAGACTCATAAACCTGAGTATGAGACTCTGCAGGCTTTCGGACCGCTTTGCGTAAACAGGGACCTCAAGTCAGTCCTTTATATGAATGAGCTTCTGAACAGAGCCGGAATGGACTCCATTTCTGCAGGAAACACCGTTGCATGGGCAATAGAATGCTATGAGAATGGCATTTTGACCAAAGATCAGACTGACGGTCTTGAGCTCACCTGGGGCAATTTCGAGGCGGAGATAGAGCTTCTGAAAAAGATGATAAACCGCGAGGGATTCGGAAACGATCTGGCTGACGGTGTAAAGAGAGCATCGGAGAAATACGGCGGCAAGGAATACGCGATGCATGTAGGCGGCCAGGAACCGGGCATGCACGATACCAGGAACGACCCTCAGCTGGGCATACACATGGTTGCAGAGCCTGCACCGGGTAAGCACACCATCGGCATGTCGGTCCAGTATGGCGCAATGTCGCTATGTGATATCTGCAGCTGGGCGCCTCCGGCTACTCTTCATCCTAAGGCTGACGACATCGAAGCGACAGAGACCCTGTCACTGATCTCGAAGGCTAATGCCTGCTATTCCATGCTGTTCGACGGCTTTGGCGGATGCTACTATGCAGAGATGATGGGCGTACACATGTACAAGGCTATCGAGTACTTAAACGCTGCGGCGGGGTGGCACTACGACGGCGATCATTATATGGAGATCGGTGCCCGCATACAGACCATAAGGCAGATGTTCAATGTTAAGCACGGTTACGAACCGGCAGACGTAAAACTTCCGAAGCGCATGCAGGGTATGCCTCCGCTGAAAACAGGGCCTCTCAAAGGAGTAACTCTCAAAAATGAAGAACAGGTAGCTATGCACTGGAAAGCGTTCGGATGGGATGAAAAGACAGGCCATCCATTGCCTGAAACGATAGAATCCCTTGGTATAAACAGATTGATGGAGGTGTAACATGGCATTCAGAAAGACACCTGATTTTCATTATGAAAACTGCGTCAGCTGCAGCATCTGCGTGCAGGCATGCCCTGTCGGCGCTCTCGATCTGACACGAAAGGGAAAGAGCGGAAGGTACAGAAATCTTTTCCCGGAACTTGTAAATAATAACTGCATCAGCTGCGGGCTTTGCGCTAAAAGCTGCCCGATGGAATGTATCATGATGGTGATCCCGTATGAGGGTTAAAGTATTTCCGCCCCGCGGCTGTGACAGGAGCGCGCTGGATGAAAGATCCTGGATGGACCTTCCTGAAGGAAGCACGGTGGGCGATGTTCTGAAAATAATAAAATGCAGTCCGCTCAAGGCAAAATTGCTCTTGGTAAGCGTAAATGGGGAGCATTCAAAGCTCGATCACGCGCTCAGAGATGGTGACGTAGTAGGCTTCTTCTCACTCGTATCAGGAGGCTGATAAAGCCCGGCGCAATTGTCAACTATATTCCAAACACGAATAATAAATATTAAGAAAAAGTGATATACTATATTCCAAGTATATCGCTTTTTTTTATAGCACTCTTTTTATCCGGAGACAGGGTAAGTATGGGAAAGCATATCGTAATTGCAGGCAAAAGACACGTCGGCAAGACCACTCTGGTAAACCGTTTGCTGGAAGGCCGTGAAGAGCCGTTATATGGATTCCGCACTGCGCCGGGAACCAGTGTCCGCAAGGGTTACAAGTCCTTTTATATCTTTCCTGCAGGGTCCGCAGAACGAGTAGAATCAGAGGAAAACCACATCGGAGACGGGAACGGTATAGGACCGGTCGGCTATCCCGATGCTTTCAACCATTTCGGGGTCAGCTGCCTTAGGGCTGAACCCGGAGGGATCATCCTGATGGATGAACTCGGATTCATGGAGAAGGATGCGGAAAAGTTCTGTACAAGAGTGCTCGAATTGTTTGATGGAGATATCCCGGTCATCGCAACTGCCAAGGCGGGTCATGACATAGACTTCCTGAATAAGATACTGAACCATCCGAATGCGGATGTTTACTACATAACCCCTGAAAACAGGGACGACTTATATGAGGTTCTGAAAAGCAAACTTTAAAATGCGGAGGTTCCTATGAATAATCCTGATATAAGCCTTAAGCATGCACTGACAGCGGTACGAAAGACCACATTGATCATGGCCATTTTTGCCGCTGTTTTTATATTGGCCGCATTCAGGGCACATGCATCAGACACGGTACTCACTGTGCAGAAGGACGGAGTTACCGTAAAAGAGTTCTCGCAGAAAGAACTACAGGATATTGCAACAGAAGAGGGTAACAAAACTTATAGCTATTCAGCGTGGAGCAATGAGCCGGAATTCAGGATGTACACCGGCATAAGCGGGCCTACGGTAAAAGGTGTGCTGACTGAAGCAGATAATATATTTGCCGAGATAACAGACAAATGTGTTGTCAGCTTTAGCGCAGACAGGACTGTGAGCCTTACCGGGAAGCAGCTTCTTAATGAAACAAGATACTATTATCCGAATGGAGGTGCCGTCGATCATGCTGCAGGCATCATTCCTGAATACTCAAAAAATGGAGCTGTGGAGACACCTGCAGTCATTAATTTAGAAGATGGGAACGGTATGCTTTGTGTAGGACAGACCGGACCATCAGAGGAAAACGATGAGCTTTTCCTGGAAGGGCTTGTTGATCCGGAAGAACCTGGTGTTATAAATGTTTCCACTTCTGATGCGCCGGTATGTAATGGTGTCAAGCTGCTTGACCTAAAGGCCGGTTCTATCGTGTTTGGCGGGACCGAGGTGACTCTTGTTACTCCGGAACCAGACGAGAGAATTTGTTTTTCAATGGACAAGAGCATAAGCGCAGGATTTGAAAGCCCTGTATACAACTATGGTCCTGATCTTTTTTGCAAGCCTGTACTTAACGGAGATGATGTGGTTGTAACTATCAAATTCAAGGTCAAGGGGTATGGCAAGCAGGATCATAGTCTTCAGACAATATCATTCTCTGTAGGCGATGCTCTCAGGGTTTCGATAGACGGTGAAATTAAAAAGTCCTATCATCTGCCTGAAGAAGTTGAATCTATTGCTGCAGCAGAGAGGTATTCCTACTCGGCATATAATACAAATCCTACACATAAAACAAGAGAAAACGTTGAGGGAATCCCGGTTGAAAGCATTATAAAAGATGCAACCGGAAAAGATGTAAGCGAATTCAACGGCAACGGAACTATACGGTTCACGGGCAATGACGGGTATACGACGTTATTTACTTTAAATCAGCTTTTTGGCAGTGAGAGATATTACTTCCCGAATGAAGCGCTTGACTGCAAGGGAGAAGCATCCACTGCGGATGAATATGAAGGCAGGCAGGCTGTTCCGGCCATAATTGAGTTATCCGGCAACAATACTCTCTGTATTGGACAGACAGCGCCAAACGAACAGAATTACTCAGAATATGTGGACTACATGCTGAATCTCGGTCATATAGATATCATTACATCAAATGCAAAGAAATGTGATGCCCCTGCTCCTGTGATCTCTTCAGGTTCTGTAATAAGTCCTGGTACAGCAATCAAATTTCCTTTCCCATCAAAGGAGAACAGGAGAGATAAACTTTACTACATCGTAGATCCTGCGCCTGGAGAAGTACCGGGTCCGGGAGATGCTTTTTACTATTATGGTGCATTCCATTGGCCTGAAGAGATGATCAATCCGCCCGTTTTGAAGAGCAACGGAAAACATACGATCAGCATCGTACTTACATCGTATGGAAAGATTGACAGTACAGTAAAAACACTTACGTATTATGTAAGTCCGGCTGTCGGAAAACCTACAATCAAATTGAAAGCCGGAAAGAA
>JAFRJV010000023.1 GCA_017432075.1 Mogibacterium sp.
CTCCTGTTACAAACTGTATACGCGCTGCTGTATCCCGTCGAATAGAGACTTGAATTCAGCCTTGCCCTTCGTATCCTCGAAGCAGTTCTGACGCTCCAGCAATTTCAATTTGATCGCATATCCGAACAGCACATGATCATCAAACATATGCAGTCCGACCAGTGAGTCAAGAGCCTCAAACTCGTATTCCAGAAGAACCTTCTCCGCTTCAAGCGGGTTCTTTGCAGACAGTGCGGCAGCTACTACCTGGGCTATCTGACCATCTTTATCAAAGGCTGATGAATAGCTCTTGCCGAGATTCATGCTTCTCTGATAATTCAGTTCTTTGGTCAGCATCCCGTAGAATTTTGCCCACTCCTCTACAAGCGGACCTTCTGTGGAAGAAAGAGTGAGGTCCTCAAGAAGCTGATACTTTGCTTCACTCACATTTGACTGGCAGCATGACAGAAATTCGTCGTATGTGATCGGCATATCTCCGTCTGCTTTGAGGTCAGGAAGGCTTGCTATCAGATAATAATACGAAGCCATACCGCTCCTCCTTCTTTACTGGAAGTCGAGATCTCTGAAGTAAGGCATCAGCATTTCCATTATTCCGTCATCTGAGCAGTCGAAATAACCGGATCCGTCCTTAGCTGCAAGGCGGAATCCATGCTGGACTTCCTTAGTCGGTCTGATTTCCAGTCCTTTCTTGATTTCCTCTGCGAGCTCTTTCTTGAGAGCATCTCCGACCTCGGATACTTCTGCTGCGTAATCTGCAACATTTTCACCGGCAACGGCCGCGCGGATCAATTTGCCAAGCGCTGCACCAGAAAGCTCTTTCCCGATATCAGCGGCGAGGATCTTTTCGAACTCACCCTGGATCTCGGTCTTAAATGCCAGGACAGCATCACGCTTCGCCTGCTCGGCACTGACTGCGGCACTCTCTCTGAGAATTGAGATTTCCTTCTCAGCTGTATCCTTATACTGCTGTGCCTCAGACTTTGCCCCGGCAACGATTGATTCGGCTTTCTTTTTTGCTTCTGCAATAATAGATTCCGCTTCGGCATTTGCCGCCTCTATCCCCTCTTTACGGATAGAGGAGACAAGGTCTTGAATCTGTAATTCCATAGGCACCTCCTGATTTTGAATCAATAACATTCATCACCGAAAACTTATGGCAGTACCCCTTGAAAGCAAGCGCTTCGGGGCACAGTTTCTCCTATGTTAATTATAACGGCACAACAGATGCACTTCAAACAAAACATTATTTATTTTCTTTGACAATCTTTTAACGCAGTCATTTCAATGGTTAAAAAAAGAACCCTTGCGGGCTCCATACACAAAAAAACAATCTGAGCGCTATAAGGCTGTATTTTCAAGCGTTAGCGGAAACTCTTTTCAGCATTTCAGTCCCATAGAAACATCCCTGCAGAGATCACATAAAACACCACCATCGACGCAACCAGTATAAGTGCCATGATCTTTGCGCCGGTGTTGAGACGCTTTCTGCTCTCCTCGTAATCCTTCATCGTCTTGTTTGAATTGTTGCTTTTCTTTGCCATCTTTAATTCCTCTTTTACTTATGATAAGTCTCACCTGCGTTGATCTTGAACGCCCTGTATATCTGCTCAAGCAGCACTATGCGAGCCAGCTGGTGAGGCAGTGTGATCCTCCCGAAGCTCAGCCTCAGTGCGGCGCGGGATTTGACCTCTTTGCTGAGTCCCAGGCTGCCGCCGATCACAAAGTCTATCGTGGAGCTGGTGAATGATATCTCAGCGATCTTTGCCGCAAGGTCTTCTGACGAAAGTTCCTTCCCTCCTATGTCCAGCGCTATGACATGGTCGCCGGCCGCGATCTTATCGAGTATCGACTTTCCTTCCTTAAATATTACATGCTCTTCATCTGCGCGTGATGCATGTGCAGGCAGCTTCTCCTCTTTTACCTCAATTACGGAAACATTGCAATAGGCACCGAGTCTTTTCATGTACTCGGCTGAGGCAGCTTCCCAGTATTTCTCTTTGAATTTTCCCACGCAGATGATTTTAATGTTGAGCATCCTTTATCCCCTCTGAAGATCAGGCATGAATGAAAGCCCCTCTTTTGCGGCTACATCAAGCAGGTAATCTTCCCCTCTGTGGAACCCTGCTGTCCCGAGCGCGTCTTCTACTGTCTGACGTGCAAACAGCGGAGCGTTGTTATGGAAGCTCAGATGTGCCAGCATTATGCGGAGCGGCGTTTTGGCCTGTCTGGCCTTTCTGTCCGAAAGCAGGTATGCAAGTACCTCGCCTGCGTAATCGTTCGACAGGTGACCCTTATCGCCCTTGATCCTCACCTTGACAGGATAAGGATACTCTCCGAACATCAGCATGTCCACATCGTGATTTGCCTCAAAGACAAGCAGATCAGCATCTCTTATAGCCGCGTATATTTCCTCACTGACCACGCCCGTATCCGTAACGATAGCCAGCTTTTCACCGCCGGACGTAATGGTGAATCCCAGAGGTTCAGACGCATCGTGACTCAGCGGGAAAGCTCCGATCTCCATATCGTCGTCGTTGTCCAGCCTTACGATCTCGCCGGCGGACAGAAGGACTATCCTCTCCTGAGGTACATGGCAGAAGTTAGGCGTACTCTCCACCGTACCGCGGCTCACGTAGAAGAACGCGTTGCAGCACTTGCGCGATATCGCCCTGACGCTTTTCACATGATCGACGTGCTCATGGGTGATAAGTACGGCATCGACATCAGCGGGATCTACACCGAGGTGTTCGAGTGCGCCGATGATAGTTTTTGCTGCAAGGCCTGCATCCACGAGAACAGTGCGGCCTTCCGTCATAATTATGTATGAATTTCCGGAGCTGCTGCTCCCAATTGAAACTGTTTTGATCATTCTTTTTCTTTCGGTTTCGGCTTGATAGGGCGGATCGAATTTTTCACATATCCCCTGTCGCGTCTGCACACCGACCTGTAATTGCAGTAACCGCAGGCAAGCCTGTTGTCGACTCTGAGCGGATTGATGCCTATCTTTCCGCCGAGAATGCCTTCGGCCGTTTCCTCTATCCGGGCTATGACTTCACCGCGGACTTCCTCATATTCCTCGCGGCTTATCCCGCCTTTCTTTGACGAGAGCACCTTCTCAGGCATGGCGCCGAGCACCCCCTCTTCATTTATGAAAGTGCCTTTCAGTTTGAACTCGTCTTCCGCATCCTTCTCAAGCAGTGTATTGATCTGATTCTCGCTCTTGTCGTTTATAGATTCGATCGGATCCTTGATATTGAAATAGAACATCCCTGCCGGAGTGAGATCTCCGGACGTTGCTGAGATCAGGTAGATCATAAGCTGCATCTTATATCCCTGCCGCATCTTCCAGAGATCGAGCCTGTCGCTGCCAGTCTTGTAATCTATGATGCGCACACGGCTCTCCCCGCCTATATCCATGATATCGGCACGGTCTATCTTCCCCTCAACGTACACTTCACCGTCACCGGCGCTTATCCTGAGCGGTTCCAGCTTTGCGTGCCTGCCGAACGGTTCTTCGAACGATGCGCTCACAACAGACTCAGCGGCCAGCTGTGTCGCCATCGCCTTCGCAGCCGAAGCGCAGATCTCGCGTATGCGGCTCATGCGGTACTCTTCACATCCGGTGGATACGAAGAGTCCTCCCATGTAGTTCTGAGACAGCTCGTCGAGAGCTGCCGTCACCAGCTCCTCCAGAGAGTCATCGTCAGGGATCTCATCAGCTTTCATTATCTGTCTTGCAACAGCCATGAGGCATTCATGGTAGACATCTCCGACTGAACGGGCGTCGCTCGCGAATGTTCTCTCCTCTTTCGGTCTGAGGCCTCTGTCGATGAAATACCTGAACGGACAGTCTATATAACTGCCTATAGATGAAGCACTCAGTGACAGGCTGCCGTCTTTCCTGCAGAAGAGGTCCTTTGCCGCAGCGCGGCTGAGCGGGCGCTGCACGTTGTCATAAGCAGCCGCCTTCAGCATTGTATCCAGATCGTCCCTGCGGTTGTCAGCATACCAGTGGAGCATCGCCCTCGTGAGAGAGTCCGGCTCATCCGGAGCATTTGCATCTTTTATTCGGTTGATGAGATGTCTCATTCCGTCACCGGCAGTATTTATCCTGTCGGTCTCACCGGCTTTCAGAGAATCCCCCCGCCCCATGCTTATGATGTCTTTCCGGATCAGACCGTCATAGTCGATCCTCGGGAACAGCATCCTCAGCGAGTCGATCACCGGCGACGGGCTTGTATCTCTTCCCTCGGTGTCCGTCATCGACCAGCTGATATATATCTTTTCGGAAGGTCTTGCCATCATACGGTACATGGCGGCATTCTCTTCGTCCATTTTTATATCATCGAGACTTCCCAGCGCGAAGCCTTTAGTCTTGAAGTATTCCTTCTCATCCAGCGAAAACAGGCCTTCTGTCTGAGGCGAAAGCGGCATCACACCTTCGCATGCGCCGAGTATGACCGCCGCCTTCATCTGACGCGGCCTGGTCCTTATCATGGTACCCATGGAAAGACCGTCGACGGATGGAGGTATCACTCCTACTTCAACATCTGAAAGGCCGGCCACATATATATCCGTAAACTCCGCAAGATCCATAGCGGAATCGCCCATGATGCCGTCTATCTGTCCGAGCAGCTCCATCGCTTTTGCAAAACTCTGGGTCATGCGCTGAGCTTCATCATGCAGTCCTTTTTCATCCTGGATCACAGCAGCTTCTGCGACTTTGTCTGCAAGCTTCCACTCATCATCAAGATATGCCCTGAAGTCTCTGATGAACTCAGCGACCGTTCCGGACTTTGCTATCGCAGCCAGCTTCGATATGCGGCAGGATAAGGCATCTCTTACGGATTCGATCCTGTCGAACGTTTCTTCCCCGAGATCGTCCCTGCCGTATTTAAAAGGCTTGTCCCACATGGAGCCTTTGATGCGGTATCCTCTCGCGTAGTTTTCCAGGTCTTCTATGTCGCTGTCGTCAATATCCGTGAGTCCCGTCTTGAGCATGGCGAAAAGATACTGCGAAGACTTGCGGTGCACAAGGAATTCGAGGAGATTGACGATGAACCCTACAGCAGCGCTGTCTGTTATGTCACGCGACGTATCCGCAAAAACAGGCAGTCCGTATTCCTCAAAGACACGCCTGATGACCGGCTGCATCGCGCCTTCATCATTGGCTATCAGCTGGATCTCGCGCATCTTATATCCGAGGTCCCGGATCAGGTGCCACACGTAAGCAGCTGCGCTTTCCGCCTCGTAATACGAGTTCGCAGCGCACACGACAGTAAGATCTTCCGGCACAAAGTCAGCATTTTCCGCTTTTTCGGCACGGCTGAGAACATCCTTCCAAAGAGACTTCTCCATGCGTCTGACCGTCTCGCTCTTTTGCGACTCGTATGAGGCCGGGATATCTTCATAACTTACATCTATGTTATTGTCTGCGCCCAGCTGTCTGAGCGATGCGGTAAGTCTCCCGTCCAGCCCGAAGTCACTTTTATTGACTATGAAGCTGACCGACTCAGCAGTCTTTGCGAGCTCTATCACCGCATCGGCAAACTTCGGAGTGATGCTGTCATAACCGTAGATCCAGACCGTTTTTCCGCGGATGAGTTTCGATTCCTTTATCGCGCTGACATACATGGAAATGTAGTCCTCGGAGTCAGTGTACCTTCCCCCGATGGCCTCCTCATACGCTGTTATCACGCCGCTCAGCTCCTTCAGCTTTGCCTCGAGGATCGGATCATCTCCGGCATCTCCTATCATCTCCTGCAGTTTTTCAACAGTGCAGTCCTGCTGCTTGAACTCGGAGATAAAGTCATTGAGCATGGAAGTGAAAGTAAGTTTGCCGGCCACTCTGCTGAAGATATCGAAGTCATCTGCGTGCTCGCGTATGAGCATCGACAGCAGCATGAAGCGCCCGTACTTGTCTATCATTCTGACAGATTCGGTTCCCTGCTCCGTCAGGATTTTAAGTCCGAGCCGGTTCATGGATGTGATCTCTGCGTTGAACAGGCAGTCCGTCTCCAGATACTTCAGCGCTTGCTCCTCCGCTACCAGAGTGTACTGATCAGGCACCAAAACAAGCGTCTCACCTCCGTGCTCTCTTACACGGTCATAGATGAAACGCTCTTTGTCGATATTCTCTCTGCCTGCAAATAATCTCAGCATTTATTCCGTTGTTTATCCGTTTGCCTTCGCCGCGTCCTGCGATAATTTGGCACGGACGAATATATCAAGGTCTCCGTCCATTACGGCCTCTACATTGCCGACTTCGGCGCCGGTCCGCGTGTCCTTCACCATTGTGTATGGCTGGAACACGTAGTTTCTGATCTGCGAGCCCCATGTCGCCATCGACTGGTCGCCCTTTATCTCATTGAGGTTCTCCTTGTGGGCTTCCTCTGCGATCCTTGTAAGTTTGGATATGAGGATCTTCATCGCGACTTCGCGGTTCATTATCTGCGAGCGCTCGTTCTGGCATGTGACAACAATGCCTGTAGGGATGTGTGTGATCCTTACGGCAGAGTCCGTCGTGTTTACATGCTGGCCCCCGGCGCCGCCCGATCTGTAGGTGTCTATCTTGAGATCGTTAGGGTCGATATTGACCTCGATCTCGTCACCTATGTCAGGAACGACTTCTACGGCAGCGAATGACGTCTGCCTCTTTCCCATGGCATTGAACGGGGATATGCGCACGAGCCTGTGCACACCGTTCTCAGACTTCAGCAGTCCGTAGGCGTTGTCGCCGCTCACCTCGATCGTCGAGCTTTTGATTCCGTAATCCACGTCATCCTGCCTGTCGAGGATCTTAGTTTTGAAGCCCTTCTTTTCGCAGTATCTCAGATACATCCTCTCGAGCATCTCTGCCCAGTCGTTGGCATCGACTCCGCCCGTACCTGAGTGTATGCTCAGTATACAGTCCTTGCTGTCGTATTTTCCGGACAGCAGCATGTTGGTCTTGAGGTCTTCCAGCTCATCTGAAAGCCTTTCGAAACTCGCGATTACGCCCTTCGCTTCGTCCTCGTCCTCAAGTTCTTCCGCTATATCTATAAGCTCAGGAAGCTCGTCCGCCTCTGAAGCCAGCCTTTCATACAGGCTAAGCTTGTCCTCAAGAGACTTTTTCTCCTTGAGCACCTTCTGTGCGTTCTTCTGGTCGTTCCAAAAGCCTTCCTTAAGGCTCTCATCCTCGAGCTCTTTTATCCTTTTCCTAAGACCCTCCGGGTCAAAGATAACCTCCCACTTCCGCTATCTGCTCCTTGAGAGCCGGAAGCTGGCTTCTTATTTCATCAAGCTGTAACATTGTTCCTCCAATTACGAATAGTTTTCAGCTGTAACGCCCTATGCAGCTTTGTCGCTGCCCAGTACTTTCTGGTTCAGCAGGCCCATGCGTTCCGCCTGCAGTATCATGTCAAGCTGCAGCATCATCTGATTGGCGGCATTTCCGAATGCTCCGAACAGTATGTCGAATATGATAGCCGCAATTACGTACTCCTTGCCTATGCCCAGCTGTCCGATTATGACTACATATGACAGAAGGTTTACACCCGGTATAGGAGGTGCTGCAACGAGCAGGATCAGTGCGAATACTATCGCCGTAAGTATCCACACAGGTGTTATTGCCACACCGCTTCTGAGCGCGGCAAAAATTACAAATGAGATCATTCCGACGATGCTCGCAGGCATGTAGAGCACCAGTCCCAGCGGAAGCACTCTCTGAGTGAATATCTTCTGCATGCCGAGACTCTTTATACAGCTTTTTTCCGAAAGGTCATATGAGTCAGCATCCAGCCCGTTCTTCAATGTAAGGATGAACGACGGCCAGAGCTTCTTCATAAGAATGCCCGGCTTTACCTTGAATCTGTTGCTGACCAGAATCAGCACCAGTACCATGACCAGCAGTGAAACTATTATAGAAAACGGTATCACCACCAGAAGCATCATGAGCAGCTGCGCATTGTGGCTTATCACAAGCTGCGCTGTCAGGAAAACCGTAAATGTAGGCATCAGTGCCGCTATCCACTGTGCAAGCTGCGTGCTTACCAGATTGAGCTGATGGATGAGCGTAACGATCCCCGATGCCTGCTGACCTACTGCCATGGTGGCATATGCGAAAATGATACCCATAAGTATCAGCTGTGCGGTGTTGAAGTCCCTTATAGGATCGAGCATGTTCTCAGGAACAACACTGAAAAATCCCCTTATAAGATCAGACAGTACGTTTCTGGAAAACCCGTTGTAGTTGAACTGATGTCCGGATATAAGTACGGCTGCAACTATGGTGATCACACCCAGCACAAGGCTGATAATGAAATATCTGCCGGTGATGATGCCTGCGTTACCGCCCTGCTCCGACACTTCACGGGTATCGAGCATGGTGGACATGACTATGATGAGCATGGCAGGTGCCGATACACTGTAGAGGATGTTGTTCCAGAGGTCATATACCGGCATCAGAAGTCCGTCGGTAACGAACAGCGCATCACCCTCGTTCAGCGAAACAAGGGCAACGCTGCCGGCGATAATGCCGAAAATGATCGTAAAGATAACTACGATTACAGGGTTAATACTCATCCTGCGCATCGGGATCTTCATTATATTTGTCCCGTGCGTATAGCTGTATGTAGGACTGATGCCTGCTGATGAAAGCAGACCGCGGCTCCATTCATCAGTAGAGTTTTTTGTCTTGCTGAAAGGATTGAATGCGGAACCTGCATGTTCGATTCTGATCGAAGGTCTTCCGAACCTTATGCTCGCGATAACCTTAACCATGTTAAGATCACCGAAGCGCTGCCAGATGCTCAGCAGAGCTTCCTCGACCGTGAATCGTATTCTGATACGGTTCTGTCTCTCAGTACCGGTTCCCTTGAGGAATCCTTCAAGATCGTCCGAGATGCGCTCTACGCTTTCCCCGTTCAGTATGAAGCTTCTCCTGACTGATATGGAATCGATGATCTCACGTATGAACACTGTCGTCATAATGATCACCGCTATGGAATTGCATATATTCTGAAGCGATATACCATAGTACAGTGTCTGGGCAGCCATACCCAGTACAGGGAGCACCCAGATGCATATCAATGCGTTGTACTCTTTTTCCGGGATAGAATTCCTCTCACTGAGCGTCCTTACCAGCAGGATGATGACCGCTGCGGCAGAAAGCACAGGAAGCACAGGGAAGAGGATCCCTCTATGATAAAAATTCTGTTCGTCAAAGCTGTAGAGGAATCCGAAGAAGTTTGAAAGTATGACGAGCATCACGCCCGCTCCGCACAGGCCGTAAACTACGTTGCGCTGTCTCTTGTCTTGACCTTTACCTCTTTCCTCAAGCAATGCATCAAGCAGGCTGCTGCCGAGTGCAAGCAGCACAAACATACCGGCAAAAACGACAAAATTGCTTATCCTCACCATGAGATACCCGGTCCTTGTCGGATCTCCGCGGTAAAAATAAGCCATTGCGTCCGAGATGTTGATCACCGTATTTGTAAGCAGAGTCGCAATTATAACCTTTGTCGCTCTGCGTTCTCCGGCGTCATACATACGGATGGAAAGTACTGCCATCAGGCAGAACATCGCAAATCCGGATTCAATTATTATGTGCAGGAATGTTACTAGATTCATTTTCGGTTCAGATTATCTCAAGCAGCTGTTCAGGTTTATCTAAATGGTATGTCGGCACAAAGCCGTCAGCTATCATCGCCTCCTCATCAATATAGTGACTCCAGCCGACCATCACGCTGTCTACCCTCGCGTTGTTGGCGCAGCCTATATCGTATTTGGTATCTCCTACCATCAAAGCTGCATCGCGCACATGATCCGGGATTCCCGAACCGGCATCATACGGTTCCCCGTCATGAGCCATCATCTTTATCAGGACCGCATCTATGGTCTCAGGGTCCGGTTTGTGTGAAGACACGTCATTCATAGTGACGACCTCATCCACGAGCTGATCCATCCCCAGCTTCTTCATGTAATTCCAGAAGCTGAAGGCCGTCCTGGACGTGCCGACACCTATGATGCACCCGCGCTCCCTGAGCTGTTCAAGGAGCTCCCTTACGCCTTCAAAGACATATACTTCATAGTCTTTCTGGTGTGAGTCCTGATAAGCCCTGTAGTAGTCGACGACTTCGTTTACCGGAGCATCGGGTATCAGCCTGCCGATCGTATTCACGAGGATCTCCCCGAAAGTAGACTCGATCTCCCTGACCGTCAGAGAATATCCCAGATACTTCTCAAAAGTCGCCTGCCACGATGCAACGATTATGTTGTTCGTATTGGCTAAAGTGCCGTCAAAATCAAAAATTATGTATTTTTTCATCAATTTCTAAAAGTCAGCGAGAAACTATCCGGATGAAGCGGCTTTGCGGCAGCCGGCACTTAGCGATTGCCAAGCCGAAGGCGATGGCAGAGCTTAGTACCGCTGCGTCGCCGCAACGAGGCGCGAGCCGTACGCTTCAGACGGATAGTTGCGAGCCTTACCAGCCGCCGCCTCCGCCGCCGCCGGCACCACCGCCGCTGAAGCCTCCTCCACTGAAGCCGCCTCCGCCGCTCCAGCTTCCGCCGCCTCCGCTGCTCCATCCTCCGCCGGATCCTCCCGATCCGCCGTAAGATGCTGATGGTATGACTATGCTGTTGCCTACGCTGGCATTGCAGTCGCTCATCATTCTTCCCATCATATAATAATCGAAGCTGTCGAAGCCTCGCGAACTTCTGTACCAGTGCGGAGCAACAACAGGCAGATCCTCAAAGTTCTTGATCCACTTATTGCTCAGACCGAAAACATATGCGTAAGGCATAATATGATAGAAGTACTGCGGATCCTCCTCGACAAGCTCGTTCAGTTTGTCAAGCTCAGCTGTCTTTATGAAGTCTCTGAATCCGAGCACTCTGCCAAGCAGGTCTGTGTATGAATCAGTCTTGGCGATAGCTATGACCGCAAAGAACATGCATATCAGTGTACCTATCACCAGATACATCACCAGCGCAATCGCCCTAGGCTGTGGAAGCAGGTTGAGCGCATCCGAAGTCAGCGGCAAAATACCGATGCCCATGGTAAAGAACCATATTGCACCCAGACTCTTCAGTACTGTCTTGACCTTCGAAGACCCGCGTGCGTTGTCATATACGGAACACATGAGGAATACGGAGATCAGTATGTGCGCAGCCGCCCAGAACAGCATGAATCCGCCCATTTCGTCTCCGTTCACTCCCGCCCATGTTATGTATGCAGCAGACGGAACGATCGCAGCTACAGTGCAGGCAGCTCTCGCCATGCGCGAGTCCGGCCTGACTATGGCCCTGCTGCCGCTGAACATGTCTTCGAGCAGCTCCTTGGACTTAAGATACTTCTTCCCGAATGTTGACGAAGAACCGAGCTGAGCACTTGTTCTCACGTTCTTTTCTCCAGGGAATATTCCTTTATATATCTGGCGTACGTACTCCGGTACTTCCGCGCCGGGTTCTCTTATTGCGATGAATCTGAACTTCTTTCTGTCCATCTCCTCGATCTCGATATACCCCTTGTCTGCTAGATATACGATAGTCGAGATAACATCCTGCTTATCAGCCCTGCCGTCAACGAGATATCCAATCTCTCCCGGAGTCAGGTCATCAGGAGGATAGAACTCCAGCGTCTTTACCATGTGCTTATCCCTGCCGAAGAGGTACCAGAGCAGTATGGCTCCGACAGGTCCGAGCAGGAACAGGAACATGTTGACGATTCCGAGTTTTCCGAACTGCGGAGCGCCTACCCAGTATCCCTGCGGAAGCTCGAGCTGGAGCGTCACGCCGTGATGTGCAGGTATATCCTTCGCAGTGATCGTAATGGTCTTTCCGTCATTGCCCGTTTCCAGAACAGCATTGTCTGCGTTTGAATCGGTTCCATACGGACCCGAGTAGACTTTCGCCTTGCTGAGATCAGCTTTCTTAGGCAGGTTGATCACGCATTTGCTTGATCCTATGTCTGTCTCCCAGTCGGTCGGAACAAGATTGAGGAGCAGCATGTCCTTTTCGTTATTCTCATCCTCGTACATAGAGATCCTGTAAAGGATGTCGTAAGGATTCTCTCCGGTGAGAGTGTAGCTGCCGCTTCCGATCTTTACGACCTGATATCCCGACTGCGTGTAGGTATCATATTCGTAGCCCGGCACTTTGATACCGGATATCTTCTGGCCCTGCATAGGCAGATATCTGTAGATACCGTGATGGGCCGTGACATAGTACATGTCGAGATGCTCATGAAAATCGTAGGAATTGTTTTCGGCAACATCGACGGTCACATCATAATTGGTGGTATACATCGTGTTGTCGCTCGCATAGCTGCCGGTGACGTTCGTCACGAACGGCATCATCATAACTGCTACAGCAGTTATTGCCAGCACAGCAGCAGCCCTCCTCAGGATGCCGGTGCTGCGTGTCTTGATAGTTCTCATGGCAGTATCCCCCTAGAGACCTTCGTCGAATTCCTCAGTATGCATCTTAGGAAAGTTGAACATGTTCGCGACAAGGCTGGTCGGGAAACTCTCGACTTTGTTGTTGTAGTCGCGAAGCACAGCGCTGTAGTACTTCTTCGCATTGTCGATGTCCTTAGGATCGCCCGCCTCTTCATACTTGCGAAGCTCTACTTCTGCAAGTTCGATGCGGTTTTTTTCCTTTGTCAGCGAGTTATAGGTAAGCGCGAAGAACACAGCAACTGCGACCACCAGAATAATAACAAATGTCAACATGCCAGACTCCTTTCGTTCCTGTATTTATATACTAACTTTTTCATGCATTTCTGCCGCAGCAGTTCTTGTACTTTTTACCGCTTCCGCATGGGCAAGGATCGTTTCTGCCCACCTTAGGCATGTCGCGCCTTATAGTCTCCTGCTTGCCTGTCTTATCAGCCTTAGGAGCAGCCGCCGGCATGCTTCCGCCCTTTGACTTCGCCGGAGCAGGCGTGTCATCCTTGTACTCTTCCTTTGCAGCGGATGTTCTGCCGCTGACTACATTGCGTCTCTCGGTCTTTGTGGTCACTGTCACGTTGTAGCAGAACTTGACAGTCTCTTCCCTGATATCAGCGACCATCTCGTCGAACATAGCGAAGCCTTCCTGCGCGTATGCCACAGCAGGATCCTGCTGTCCGATTCCTCTGAGACCGATACCGTCTTTCAGCTGATCCATCGCGTCGATGTGATCCATCCAGCGGTTATCCACTACTCTCAGCAGGATCATACGCTCGACTTCTCTCATCTGCTCGCTTCCGATCTCAGCTTCCTTCTCTTCGTACATCTCATCGAAGATCTGTTTGATATCGTCCTTGAGCTGGTTCTCATCGAGTCCTGTAAGATAATCATCATCGACTCTGAGTCTTCCCCTGAAGTTCGGTGTGATCTGTTCGAGTCCGTCGGTGATCCTCTTGATGTCCCACTCTTCTGAATACTTGGATTCCATGACTACAGGGTCGACTATTCCGTCGATCAGTTCGTATGTCATGTTCTTTATGTATCCCGAAACGTCCTCGCCGTTCAGCACCATGCGCCTCTGATCATAGATGATCTCACGCTGCTTGTTCATTACGTTGTCGTACTGCAGAACGTATTTACGGATGCCGAAGTTCTTACCCTCGACTTTCTTCTGAGCGCTCTCGATCGATCTCGACAGCATGCTCGCTTCAAGCGGTTCGTCTTCGTCCATTCCGACTCTTTCCAGTATGTTCTGCATTCTTTCGCCGCCGAAGAGCCTCATCAGGTCGTCTTCAAGAGCGATGAAGAACTGTGTATTACCCGGGTCTCCCTGACGTCCGGAACGTCCTCTGAGCTGGTTATCGATACGCCTGGATTCGTGGCGCTCCGTTCCGACTATGCAGAGTCCACCGAGTTCCTTGACCTTCTCCTGCTCCGGAGCTCTCTCCTTCTTGATCTGCTCGTGGAGCTCGTTGTATTTAGCGCGTGCCTCGAGCAGTTCCGGATCATCCGACTTTTCGAAGCCCGTAGCAAATGAGATCTGCTCAGGTGTGTATCCTTCCTTGCGCATCTGTCTGCGCGCCTCGAAGTCCGGGTTGCCGCCCAGGATGATATCGGTACCACGGCCGGCCATGTTGGTCGCGATGGTGACCGCACCGAGTCTGCCGGCTTCTGCGACGATCTCAGCCTCCTGCTCATGGTGCTTCGCGTTCAGCACGTTATGCTTAACGCCGCGCTTTTTGAGCATATTGCTGATAAGCTCAGATATCTCGATCGAGATAGTACCGACCAGCACCGGCTGTCCTGTCTGGTGAGCCTCTACGACCCTGTTGACTATCGCCTTGTATTTTGCCTTCTGGTGAGCGTATACCGAGTCCTGTCTGTCTTCTCTGACTACCGGCTTGTTGGTCGGTATTACGACTACGTCCATGTTGTAGATATCACGGAACTCGTCTTCCTCGGTCTTGGCTGTACCGGTCATTCCGGCAAGCTTGTTGTACATCCTGAAGTAGTTCTGAAGAGTGATGGTAGCGAGAGTCTTTGACTCAGATCTGACCTTCACGCCTTCCTTTGCCTCGATGGCCTGGTGCAGACCGTTACTGAAGCGTCTTCCGTACATGAGACGTCCGGTGAACTCATCTACGATGAGGATCTCGCCGTCCTTTACGATATAGTCGACATCCTTCTTCATGAGGAAGTTAGCACGGAGAGCCTGATGCACGTAGTGGTTGAGCTCCATGTTATCAGGATCCGAGAAGTTGTCGATCTTGAAGTAAGACTCGCAGAGCTTTACTCCCTCGTCTGTCAGTGAAACCTGATTGTCCTTTTCCTCGACCTTGTAGTCAGTTCCCTCGTTGAGGGTCTTTACGAAGGTGTTGGCATTCCTGTACATCACGCTCGAGTCGACGCCTCTTCCCGAAATGATGAGCGGCGTTCTGGCCTCATCGATGAGGATCGAGTCGACCTCGTCGACGATGGCATAGTTGAGTTCTCTCTGTGTCAGTTCTTCCTTGTACGTGACCATGTTGTCGCGCAGGTAGTCGAAACCGAACTCGTTGTTGGTGCCGTATGTGATGTCGGCCATGTACTGGTCGTGTCTTGCCTTGCCTTCGACTGCATGTATAACGCAGCCGACCTTGAGTCCGAGGAATGAATAGAGCTTGCCCATCCACTCCGCGTCACGCTTGGCCAGATAGTCGTTGACTGTAACGACATGAACGCCGCGTCCTTCAAGAGCGTTGAGGTACGCAGGCAGTGTCGCCACCAGAGTCTTACCTTCACCTGTCTTCATCTCGGAAATGCGGCCCTGATGAAGTACTACGCCTCCTATGAGCTGCACTCTGAAATGCTTCATTCCCAGTGAACGCCATGCTGCTTCGCGGCAGACAGCGAACGCTTCAGGCAGAATGTCGTCGAGTGTTTCACCCTCGGCGAGCCTTGCCTTGAATTCTCCGGTCTTTGCTCTCAGCTCGTCATCCGAAAGAGCCTGCATCGCTGCATCGTACGACTCGATCACGTCTACGATCTTTTCGACTTTTCTGACTTCCTTAGCGTTGAGATCTCCGAAGATCTTCTCCATTATGCCCATTTATATATCTTCCTTTCGTTTCAATCCTCGTCTTCAGGTTTATCCTTGACCGTTATGCGTGTCATCAGAGCACGCCTTGCGTCAGCCTTGGTCACCTTGACGTGGAATAATTTATGTTTTGATTCATAGTCGAACTCGTCGCCGATCTTAGCCAGCCTGTCGAGCTCTATCATCACCCATCCGTTGATCGTAGTGGCGTCTGCCTCGATCTCTTCATCGAACATCTCAAAGAAGTCTTCGAGATTGGCTCCGCCGGCCACCATATAGACATCATCGCCTGCCGGTCTGACGTCCTTCGATGTGACTGTGTCATGCTCATCGTATATATCGCCTACTATCTCCTCGATTATATCTTCGAGTGTGACCAGTCCCGTCGTGCCGCCGTATTCGTCAACAACGATCGCGATATGCGTCCTCTTGGCCTGCATCTTCTTCAGAAGCACTGCTGCTTTGAGGGTCTCAGCAACGTATGCCACCGGCTTGATGATCTTCTCGGTATCCTTGATGGTCTTTACATTATTGTTGTAAAGGTCCTTCTGATTGATGACTCCGATGATATCATCGAGGTCGTCCTCATATACCGGCAGTCTCGAAAGGCCAGATTCCTTGAAGACCTTCTTAATATCCGCAACAGGCGTGCCTTTTTCGACCGCAACAATATCTACCCTCGGAGTGAGGATGTCGATAGCCTCTATATCATTGAATTCGATCGCATTCGCGATGAGCTCGCTCTGCTCTTCGCCTATTGCGCCGCCGGCCTCAGCCTCTTCGACTATGGTCAGCAGCTCATCCTCGCTGAACTCAGGACCGTCCTTCTTGCCGAAGACCTTTTTGAGGAAGAGCTTGAGTCCGTTGAACACGAACGTCAGCGGCGTCAGAATGAATATGAGCGCTCTGACGAAAGGCGTCAGTGCGAGCGCGGTCTCCTCGGCGTACTCTCTGGCGAGTATCTTAGGTGAGATCTCGCCGAATACGAGTACCAGGAACGTGACCATGATCGTGGCGATGGTCGGGCCTGCCTTTGCACCCCAGGTCATGATGCCGTACACGGTTGCGACGGTCGTCATGGTGATGTTGGATATGGTGTTTCCGACCAGCACCGCTGTGATCAGCTTGTCGAAATCCTCACATAGCCTGAGAGCATAAGCTGCGCGCTTGTTGTCATCTGCCGCGAGGTTCTTGAGCTTGATCTTGTTAGCCGAGCTGAACGCCGTCTCGGTAGCCGAGAAGAACGTTGAGCTCAGCGTAAGAAGTATTATTGCTATTAAATATCCGTTCATTATTCCTTTCCGGTGATCTCCCAGTCGATCGTCGTATCGATCTCAGGAGTCTCGAAGTTTTCATTATCATATGTCAGATACGCCTTGGCAGTGTATTTTCCCGGAGCAACAGCCCTGTTGTCTCTGTATCTGACAGCGATCTGCCAAGGAACACTCTTCAGTGTGATGTGTTTCTCGGTGCCGTCATATTCGAAAGGCTCCTCGTAATCCCAGTGAACCGCCGAAGTGTCGTACTTCGCTCTGAGTATCCTCCACTTGAGGTCAGGTATCTCGACAGCCTCGCAGTTGCGTGTGTCATAAATGAGCCTTGCCCTCGCAGTGTATGTTCCTGCGTTGATCTTGCAGTTGTCGGTGTAAACGACTTCGATGTCCTCAGGTACTCCCTCGAGTTTCACCTCTTTTGCCTTTTCGTCATATACGAAGACAGTGTCGTCATTGTAGTTCCACGTCACCTCCGAGAGATCGAGAGGCTTCTTGGCGATCTTCCACCTGAGTTCAGGTACGGACGGAGCTTCGAAGTTCTCTTTATGCTTATATCTGAGTTTCGCCTCAGCAGTATATCCGCCTGCGTCGACACCCTTATTTCCTACATAAGCCTCTACTCTGACACCTTCAGGCAGTCCGAGCAGTCTGACGCTCTTCTCCTTGCCGTTGTATACGAACTCATCCTCGTAATCCCAGTGTACTTCGGACATATCGTAGCTTGCCTTGTCGATGTGCCACCAGCATCCGCTTACAGGGGCCGGAGTCTCATAGTTGACCGGATCCTTCGCCTCTACAACAGCCATGGCCTCGTATTCACCGGAGTTCACGGCTCTGTTGTTGGTGTATGTCACCTTTACCGTATCAGGAAGTCCTGCGAGTTCGACGCACTTCTCTTCGTTGTCGAAAGTAAATGGTCCCTCGTAATTCCAGTGAACTCCGCTCATGTCGATAGGCTTCTTCAGGATCTCCCACTTGAACGGAGGAAGTTCGCGCTCAGTGTAGTTGCCCGGCTCTCTGTTCACCAGCTTTGCGGTTGTATAGTAGACGCCTGCGTCTGTAGCAGTCTCGCCCGAGTAGACCACGTCGAAACCTTCAGGTATGCCTGCAAGGTAAGTCTCAGGAACTACTCCGCGTAGCTTCTCAAAGAAGCCGAGCTGACGGGTCTTTGAAGCGATGCTTACGCTCTTCGGAGTACCGTCGTACATGTACGGACCGTCGTATACCCACTCTACAGCGTTTACATCAACATCTACAGCAGCAGGAGCGATGCTCCAGTTGCAGCCTCCGAATGTAGGCTGCTCATAATTCTCTGCGTCATATTTCAGTTCTACCGAAGCCTCATATGATCCGGCGTCCTTAGCCGTATTGCCCGTATAGACAGGTGTTATTCCTTCAGGAAGGCCTGCGATATATACGGACTTCTCGCTTCCGTCGAACGTGAATCCGGTTATGCCCTGCCATGCAGCCTGAGACATGTCATATGAAGCCTTGCTGATGCTCCATTCACAGCCGCCCATTTCAGGTGTGTGATAGTTGTCAGCATCATACTGCAGGTCAACTGACGCACTGTAGCTGCCTACATTAACGGCAGTGTTGCCATGATATACAGGTGTTATGCCCTCCGGGAGGCCTGCGATATATACGGACTTTTCGCTTCCGTCATATACGGACTTGAATTCGCCTTCCCATCTTGCGCCGGACATGTCGTATGTAGCTTTCAGGATGCGCCACTCGCAGTCTCTTATAGCCGTGCCGTTGTAGTTTGCAGGATCCTTAGGCGTGAGTTCGGCATGTGCAGTGTATGTGCCTGCTCCGGTCGCCGTATTTCCTGTGTACTCCACACTGAGAGATTCAGGAACGCCCTCAAGCCTTACGGACTTGATATCTCCGTCATATACAAATGCGCGGGAGTAATCCCATCTGAGGCTACGAATATCCGGATCAGCTTTTTCGATCTCCCACTCGCAGTACATCTCTTCCGGAAAACTGAAGTCCGAAGTGTCGATGCCGAATCTCGCGATGGCTGTGTAGCTGCCGGCGTTTACAGCCGTGTTGCCCTCATAGCTGACGCTTACTCCTTCAGGGATGCCGGTCAGCTGTATCCTCTTCGGCGTACCGTCAAATACGTAGCTGCCGTCATAGTCCCATGCGGCTCCGCTCATGTCATAATCGGCTTTGTTGATGCTCCAGTCGATGCTGACAGGTTCAGGTGCCCTGAAGTTGCTGTCAGTAGTTGCAAAGCTCGCAGTTGCGATGTAATTGCCTGCTCTGTCAGCGCTGTTCTCGTTATATGAAGCAGTTACATTCTCAGGCAGACCTTTCAGTTCGATGGTCTTTCTTTCGCCGTCATATGTGAAGCAGCCAGGTTCGTAATCCCAGCTGGCTGTGGACATATCGTAATCTGCCTTTTCGATCTCCCAGTCGCAGTCTGCCACCGATGGTGTGTTGTAGTTTGCAGGGTCAGAGACCGAGAGCATAGCTTTTGCGGTATATCTGCCGGCTTCCTTGCCTTCATTGCCCGAATAGTATGCCTGAATGCCGTTCGGGAGCTGCTCGAGCATTACGCTCTGCTCTCTTCCGTTAAATACCTTAGGCCTGTTGTAGTCCCATCTGACTGCAGACATGTCATAGTCAGCCTTAACGATCTGCCACTTGCAGCTCTCGATCACCGGCTGGTTGTAGTTGTATGAATCATAAGGGATAAGCTCCGCAGCAGCCTCATATGAGCCTGTGTCAGCAGCAGCGTTGCCTGAGTATACAGCCCTGATCCCGTCAGGAAGTCCTCTGAGCGATACTTCATGCATTCTTCCGTTATACCTGAACTCGCCTTCGTAATCCCATGAAGCTCCTGACATATCGTATTCGGCTTTCCTTATCGTCCACTCGAGCTCCATTGGTTCAGGAGTGTTGAAGTTGCGGCTGTCAGCAGCCGTGAACGAAACGCTTGCCTTGTATGTTCCGGCATCGCGTGCAGTGTTGCCCCTGTATGTCGGCAGAACGCCTTCAGGCAGTCCCTTAAGTACCACTCTGAACTCGCTACCGTCGTATGTGAAAGGCTTATCGTAATCCCAGCGGACATGGCTCATGTCGTAATCGCCCTTCTCGATCCTCCAGGTGAGGTTCTCGAGTCTGGACTTTGTAAGGTTGTCCATATCGTCAGGAATGATCTCAGCTGCAGCTACATATGTGCCCGCCTGGCTTGCCTTGGCGTTGCTGTACTTGACCATTGTGCCCTCAGGTACGTTCCTGGCTGCAACAGTCTTTTCCCTGCCGTCATAAACGAATGCCTCGTTGTAATCCCAGTTCACCGCAGATACGTCTACCGGTGTCCTTTTGATGATCCAGTGACAGGTCGCCACTTCAGGCTTTTTGTAGTTCTTTTCATCGTAAATGAATCCTGCTCTTGCGGTGTATTCACCCGCTGCAGAAGCTGAGCTGCCTTCGTACTCAGGTGTAAGACCGTCAGGCAGTCCCGTAAGTCTGACGCCCTTGGTTTCTCCGTCATATGAGAACTCTCTGTTTTCCTGCCATTTGACTTCGCTCATATCGAATGAAGCCTTTTCAATGCGCCAGTCGAGCATCATGTCAGGGATATTGTCTTCGTAATTATCAGCATCCATTACCCTGAACTTTGCCGTCGAGGTATATGCGCCTGCATCAGTTGCAGATGCGTTGAAATACTCAGCATATACTCCGTCCGGCAGTCCGGCTACCGACACTGTCTTAGGACTGCCGTCATAGACGAACGGTTCGCTGTAATCCCAGTGGGCCCCGCTCATGTCGAACTTAGCCTTGCGGATACTCCAGGAATAGCCCTGCGGATCAGGTGCTCTGAAGTTATCATCATCGACAGGCGAGAATACTGCTTTTGCAAAATATCTGCCCGCGCCTTTTGCAGTGTTGCCTGTATAATTGACCCTGACTGCATCGCCGAGGTCGTTGACTATGCTGACGGACTTATCGCTTCCGTCATATACGAAGCTTGACGAATCCGTCCACGAGAGCTGAGGCAGCCTGTATTCAGCCTTATCGATCGACCATGAGCAGCCGTTGATCTCAGGAACTTCATAATTGGTTGTGTCTGTCGGAACGAGCACCGCGCTCGCGGCGTATCTGCCGGCCTCGATGCCGGTGTTTCCGCTGTACTCTGCTTCAACACCTTCAGGAACATTGACGAGATGTATGCCATGCTCGTTTCCGTCGTACTCGAAAGGCTCGGAGTAATCCCAGTGTACGTCTGAGATGTCTATCCTGCTCTTCAGTATTCTCCAGCTGCAGTCCGCAGGAGATGCTACCTCGAGGTTGTCTCCGTCAAATCTGAGGTTTGCATGAGCATTGTATATGCCCGCATCGTATGCGGAAGCGTTCTCGTACTCTGCATAGACACCCTCAGGCAGTCCTTCGAGCTCCACCTGCTTGACCTCTCCGTCATAAGTGAATGCCCCTTTGTAATTCCATTTTACGCCGGACATGTCGATGTTCTTCTTGCCGATTCTCCATCCGGTGGTCATGTCTTCAGGCGTATTGTAGTTGTGTGTATCAGGATTGATGAAAGAAACGCGGGCGGTGTATTCGCCGGCTCTTCTTCCCTCATTTCCGCTGTATCTGACTCCGAGTTCTTCAGGATAAGATGCCAGCTGCACGATGTGTGTCTCACCGTCGTATTCGAAATCCGTATATCCACTCCATGCAGCGCCGGACATGTCGTAGGAAGCCTTTGCGATCTCCCATTCATACTCTGCCGGACCCATGAAGCAGTAGTTTCCGTTCAGGGATGCTCTTGCGAGATATTTGCCCGCCTGAGTCTCTTCTGCTCCGTCGTATTCGACCTCTGCATTCTCAGGCAGGTTCGTGATGAACACCTTCTTAGGTTCGCCGTCATATACGAAGTCTTCGCATCCTGACCACTCGAGACCGGAAGCATCGATCTCGACCTTCTTTATCTCCCATACGCATGGAGCCACATCCTGCGGCTTCTCATAGTTGGAGCTGTCGTAATCGAATTTCGCTTTCGCTGTATAGACACCGGCTTCTGAAGCCGAATTGTCTGCATAAACAGCAGTAACGCCTTCAGGCAGTCCCTTGAGCTCTACCCCGTGCTCCTTGCCGTCATAACCGAACGGACCGTCATATACCCAGCCTACCTGCGACATATCGTAGGATCCCTTGCGGATAGTCCACTCGTGTTCGCGAACTATGAGCGGTTCGTTGAAGTTGTCCTGATCGAAATCGAAGCTGATCGTCGATGTATATGTGCCTGCCTCGACGCCTTCATTTCCTATGTATTTAGGAACGACGCCCTCAGGCAGTCCCTCGAGCCATACGTGCTTGACACTGCCGTCGTAAGTCATGTCGTCGTCTTCTGCCCAGCGTACTCCGGAAATGTCGATGTTCGCTCTTCTGATACTCAGTTTTACAGGATTTGAAACCGCTTCACCTACGCTGTTTGCTGCATGGAGTCTCAGAAGATGTCCATCGCAGGATACAGGCAGTATGGCGTTATGATTGATCGGGCGCCATGTGCCCTCTTCTCCGTTCGGGCTTATCTCAAGATAACCCGTGACTTCAGGGTCATTGACCGAGATGATGTCAGGGAGTTCGAACGGAATGCTTTCACCGAATGAGAAAGGAGCAGGTTCGGTCACCTCTCCGATCTTCGGAGCATGCCCCCAGATCGCGTAAAGATCCAGATCCCTGTCTACTTCCCTGATATCTGTTCCGGATGGGAGTGAAGCCCCGCTTCCGTCAGGGCGGGAGTTCCAGGACATGAATTTCCAGCTTTCATCCGGCTTGTCGAACATTGGTGTCTCGATCTGATATCCGGCATTAGGGATCGTGCGCCTTTCTTCCACGACCTCTTCAGCCTCACCGCCGAAATTGCTGTGATAAAGCACCTTAAAGCCTTCTACCGCAATCGGTTTTGCCTTTTTGTACTTTCCGTATTCCTTAACTGCAAGTCTTCCGCAGTCAGTGCTGCCGTCACCCGTTGTGCTGAAATCACTGCCGAGCAGTATGTCATCGAGCCTTGCGCACTGAGCGAACATCCTGCTCATATCCGCACAGCGGCGGGTATCAAACGAGGAAATATCCATCTCGCTCAGATTCGCACAGCCCTCAAACATTGAATCCATTCGTGTGACATTTGACGTATCGAATCCGCTCAGGTCCGCTTTGATCATCTTTCTGCAGCCCTTGAACAGTCCTGCGAGAGATGCTCCGTCTGGGAAGCTCACATCGCGCGTAGCGACCACAGATCTGATCTCATCTTCAAATCCTTTCCATGGAGCTCCTTCGTCACCCAGGTCTGCAGCCAGTCCGTTATCGATAAGGAGGTTGCCGTTCTCATCGATTCCCCAGAGGCATTCGCCCCATTTGCCTACTTTTTTAAAGTTGCCTGCCATTTTTCCGTACCTTTTTATCGTTAGTGTTATCTGCAATCGTGCTTCCGCGAGCACATAATCATACATAGTAGATTATACTAAATAATCCGTGCAAAATAAAGAAATCCGCAGACCTATTTCTAATCTGCGGATCTCAGTCATCTGTTTTCCGTGTATCTAGCAGTTTGCTTCTGTAAGCGCTTCGAACATCCTGTCGGCCGGATCTATCAGTGAAAGACCTGTTCGCACTGCGAGTTCATCCTTAAAATACGGGAAGTGAGTGCAGCCGAGCACTATCGCCTCGGCTCCGCATGCTTCCATGTACTTAGCCATTTCCTCAAGCCCGCAGTCTTCGACTATTTTCTCAGGAGCCACACCGTCCTCTATCATGCGGACGATGGCCATGTTGCCCGTGCCTATTACATAGACGTCAGGGCACGAGGCCATGAGAGCTTCCTCAATAGCATGTGCCGAGAGATTGTTGGCGGCCATCACCCCTACGCGGCTGAACTCTTTGCCGAGAGATCTGTACACCTGAAGAGGTGTATAGATACGGATATCTTCACCCGTTTCTATCGACTTTTTCACAGCATAGATGTCGAAATCAAAAGATCCGGAGAGCGAGTTGCAGTAGATGAAGAAATCCCTGGCTCCTTCATCGATCGCACCATCGAATAACACGTCCATGATTTCGCGCTTTCCGTCATCGTCCGTATACTGGAATTTCACCTGCTCGTCGCAGTCCAGGGATACCGGATAATACAACGGCAAGAAGCCGGGCTCTGTGCCGGCTTCCTGCATTTTGCGTTCAATGAACTCGACACCCATCTGAGTGTCTACGGGAGTTCCCGCTATGACTGCTGTTTTGATCAGTTTACTCATTTACCTTCTGATTTAGAACTTAGGCTGAACAGCTCCGTTGTACTTTTCAAGGATGAAGTCCTTAACAGCGTCTGTCTGGATAGCCTTGACGAGAGCCTGTGTCTTCTCGCTGTTCTCATTGCCGGCATTGACTACGATAACGTTAACGTATGTCTCAGCAGCCTCGGAATCAGCAGCCTCGTAAGCAACTGCGTCGTCTGTCGTGAGGCCTGCGCCGAGTGCATAGTTGGCATTGATAACGCCGAGTGCGAGGTCAGGGAGCGAAGCCGGGATAGTTGCAGCCTCGAGCTCAACGATCTCGATGTTCTTAGGATTGTCTACGATATCGAGCTTTGTAGCCTCGAGTCCTACTCCGTCTTTCAGTGTGATAACGCCGTTTGCTGCGAGCAGCTGGAGAGCTCTGGCTTCGTTTGTTACATCGTTAGGAACGCCGATCTTGTCTCCGTCAGCAAGAGCATCGAAGCTGTCCTTCTGGCCCTTGTAAGCTCCCATTGCTTCATAGTGTACGTTTCCGACAGCTACCAGATCAGTGCCGTTCTCTGAGTTATACTGATCGAGGTAAGGAACGTGCTGGAAGTAGTTGGCGTCAACATCGCCGTCTGTTGTAGCTACATTAGGCTGTACATAGTCATCGAACTCGACTACTTCAAGTGTCCATCCGTCAGCTGCGAGAGCCTCCGAGATCGAATTGAGGATCTCAGCGTGAGGTGTAGGAGAAGCTGCTACCTTGATGGTCTTATCTGCGGAATCACCACCACCTCCTCCGCATGCTGCGAGGATGCCGAGGGAAAGTACGAGTACTGCTGCAAGAATGCTGAATCTTTTGATGTTCTTCATTGTTTTGTCCCTTTCTGCTTAATCGTTTTTCTTAGTGATATTTTAGCTTTTTTATTTATACCCTCAGGGGTTTAACTAGTTGATGCGGTTGTCGTATTTGTTGACCACCTTTATTCCTATTTCCTGGAAGATCTGAACCAGTATTACCAGGAGGACTATAGTTATCCACATTATCGACGGCTGGAACCTGTAAAGACCGTATCTGATGGCGATCTCTCCGAGTCCGCCGGCTCCGACTATACCGGCCATAGCCGTATAACCGAGTATGTTGATCGTTGCCACCGCGGCTCCGTTCAGAAGCGACGGTCTGGCTTCGAGCAGCATCACCTTGCGGATGATCTGCATGTTGCTCGCGCCCATGGCCTGTGCCGCTTCGATGACTCCCGGATCTACTTCGAGGAGCGACTGCTCCACGAGTCTTGCTACGAAAGGCGCCGCTGCCACTATCAGGGCTGCAGTCGCCGCCTCCTTGCCTATGCCCGTTCCGATCAGCTTACGTATGTAAGGCATCAGCGCGATCATCAGAATGAGGAAAGGCACCGATCTCAGAATGTTGACTATGAAGCCTACCACCTTGTTATATATCCCCAGCGGCCTTATGCCTCCCGGCGCCGTCACTATCAGAGAAACTCCGACAGGCAATCCTATTATGTATGATACCACCGTACAGATGATGATCATGTACAGGGAATCCAGCGTCCCGTGTCCGAGCAGGCTCAGCAGTTCATGAATATCCATTATGCCTTCACCTCCTCTTCGATCTCATCCTCATCTATCTCGGTGAACTCAACGCCTTTTGCCTTGAGGTACTCTTTCTGCTTATCTGCAGTTTCCTTATCAGCCGCCAGACATATCACCATCTGGCCTTTCTGAGCTCCTCCCAGCACATCGAGGTTTGCATACAGGAAGTTCACCGGCGCCTTGAGTTCCATTATCATGTTGGCGATTATTGGTTCACCTGCAGTTGCTTCATCGAACACGAGCCTGACCCTGTTCTTTGTCGAAGTCTTTGTCAGAGGTTTTTCGTGAGCTCTTCCGTCAGGGAAGAACAGCTTTCTCGCAGCCTTCGTTTTCGGCTTCTTGAAGATCTCAGATACTTCTCCGCGTTCCACGATCTCGCCGTTTTCGATGACCGCCACTTTGTTGCAGAGCTGCTTTATTACTTCCATCTCGTGGGTTATGACTACGAGAGTGATCCCGCGCTCCTCGTTGATCTTGCGGAGCAGGCTCAGGATAGAACGGGTCGTCTTAGGGTCGAGCGCCGATGTAGCTTCGTCACAAAGTATGACTTCCGGATCGGATGCAAGCGCTCTCGCAATTGCTACTCTCTGCTTCTGACCTCCGGAGAGCTGCGACGGGAATGAGTGTGCTCTGTCCTCAAGGTCTACGACCTTCAGAAGCTCCTGAGCTTTCTCCAGTGCTTCAGCTTTAGGCACTCCCGCGATCTCCAGAGGGAAAAGTATGTTGCCGATCGCGTCTCTCTGCATCAGCAGGTTGAACTGCTGGAATATCATGGATATCTTGCGTCTGTGGATGTTGAGGTCCTTGTTTTTAAGGCCGGTAAGGATGCTGCCGTTGAAGATGACTTTACCCTCGGTCGGCTGTTCGAGGAGGTTTATCGTTCTGACAAGCGTCGACTTGCCTGCGCCGGAGAGACCGATTATTCCGTATGAGTCTCCTTTTTCAATGTCCAGGTTGATATCTTTCAGCGCGACCACCTTGCCGCCCTTGGTATCGAACTCCTTCGTGACCCCCTGCAGTCTTATTATGTGTTCTGCCATTCTGTTCCTTTCTGAAAATAATATGGGGCAGGTCTTAACGACCTGCCCCGGCATCTCACACATGAGAAATATACACAGTTTCTGGATTCGTTACGACCTTATCCTATGCTATTCATCGGCTCTGCACATGCACATGCCCATCATTCCCATTTCCATCATCATGTTTCTTGCCATGTGAATGTGCTCCTTTCATAGAATAAGTTCATTTGCTAATATAGCAACAAACCCTTGTGTTGTCAACTAATAAAGCCGATGGATTTTGTTGTTTTTCACAAAATGCATTTATTTATCATCAGCAAGTGTTCCGCCCGCTTCCTTGATTTTCTGTCTTATCAGCTTATAGGCTTCCTTCATCTCATCCATGCCGTTAAAAGCGTGCAGCGGTACAGGCATTATCATCGTGTCGCTCATCCATACGTAGATAGCTTCCTCTGTGAGGTCTACCTGCTTGATGTCCTTGTAGTCGAACGACTGGTGATCGTCTCCCGCATCTGTCGTGAGGGCATCATCACCTATGGTGATAACATTTTCCTCTGCATGGACTCTCTCAAGTGTATCCGTTGAATTTTTAATGGCTTTGTCCTGCTGACGGAGCAATATTCTTTCAGCAAAGATCGGGCCGCCGATCCCTATAACAGCAGCGACCGCGTAAGCGATCATGGTAAACTGATGATCCGCATGGAACACGGTGAAAAGCGCAGCGATGCAGATACCGCTGATAAGATATGTCAGCCTCTGTCTGTTTACCAGCTTGCGTCCGCCGGCTGTATAGAGGATACGGTAACGTCCGAATGCTATATAATCATCATCTGTAAGTACAAACTTTACTACTCTTGGATTCTTTTTTGTTGCCATCTCTGTCTCCTTTTATGCCGGCAGATCCTGTCCGGCGCATTTACGGTTAACAGTATACCACATGAGAGGCTGTCATGGTTTTAATTTGCAGTCAAAAACAGTATAATTATCTGGTAGACCCGTTAAGGGATTTTTAACTCATACGGATAGACAGAGAAGGGATAAAGATATGACTACAGTTGCATTTATCGGCGGAGGAAGCTTTGGTACAGCTCTTTCTACAGTGCTTGCAGGCAAAGGCTGCAGGGTCAACATTTTCGATATCGATC
The DNA here is from genome assembly GCA_017432075.1 of Mogibacterium sp. Taxonomy (GTDB): domain Bacteria; phylum Bacillota; class Clostridia; order Peptostreptococcales; family Anaerovoracaceae; genus Crickella. The sequence continues at coordinate 27,789 of JAFRJV010000023.1, forward strand.
AGGATCACCTTGCACGCATGGCAGCAGACATGGAGAACAAAGACTACCTTCCGGGCGTAAAACTCAAAGGTGACTACCACTTCTGCAAAACAAATGAAGAAGCTCTTAGGGATGCGGATTTCGTTATATTCGCTCTTCCTGCACAGCATGTAAGAAGCGCCATTAAAGCTGCCGTTCCTTTCATCCGCAAGGATGCGATCGTTACATGCATTTCCAAGGGTCTTGAACAGAAAACCCATAAGAGGATGTCAGAGGTCATAGGCGAATATTTCGACCTCGACAGATACGTCTGCATGAGCGGCCCTTCGCATGCCGAAGAATTAGGTATCGGAGTTCCTACCGTAGTTGCAATGTCATCGAAAAAAGAGGAATCCGCCATTGCTCTGGCAAAGGTCCTCAGCACCAATAAATTCAGAGTTTATCTTAACGATGACATGAAAGGTATGGAGCTTGCAGCATCGCTTAAGAACGTTCTTGCAGTTGGCTCAGGAATCGCTAACGGAGCCGGCTACGGAGACAACACGCTGGCCGCAATGCTCACAATAGGTTGTGCAGAGGCAACAGCGCTCGGTGTTGTGCTGGGTGCAAGGCCTTCGACATTCTTTGGTCTGGCGGGCATCGGTGACATGATCGTTACATGCACAAGCATCCACTCCAGAAACTTCCGCTGTGGCAGACTGATCGGTCAGGGCAAGAAGCCTGAAGATGCCATCAAAGAGATCGGCATGGTTTCTGAGGGTATGTACACCGCCGAAGTAGTGCATGAGCTTGCTGAACAGACAGGCGTAGAGATGCCTATCTTCAATGCTATATATGACGTCATCAACGGCAACATCACAGTAAAAGATGCAATGGACGATCTCATGCTGAGACCTATCGGCTATGAGAGAGATTATCTCTAGACCATTACGCAATAATCAAATATAATAAAAAACGCCGGGCTCATGCCCGGCGTACATATGCGCTCGTAGCTCAGTGGATAGAGTGTCTCACTCCGAATGAGAAGGCCGCGGGTTCGATCCCCGCCGGGCGCACCACCACACTTAAAGCGTCAACTCGTTGGAATTACAGCATTCTGACGAGTGCGTTTTTCATTTTACCCCAATTTTTACCCCAATTTACCCCAATTGATTTTTTAGCAAAAACGCGAGCCTTAGAGTACTAAATCCTCTATGCTCGCGTTACTGTTTTTTGTATTAACTTGACTCCTGATTAAGTTGTTTTTTCTACATATTTAATAGCACATGTGTACTTCTCAAACATCTTTATTGCCTCATTATTCATTCGATTAAAAACGTCTGCATACATCGACACTTTGACCTGATTTTCTTTTATCTCCTGTCCATTCCAGCCTATCAATCTAATACCAATCTTCCTTCACCATCCAGAAATATCAGCTCATAATATTTTTGCGGTCTGCCTTTGCCGCTGTCCCTTTTTTCAAAAACGGTAATTGCATAACCTCGGTCTTCAATGCGATTAAGGATACGGTTTGCTCCTTTTCTGGTAACTCCAAGGCAACTTGCAATATCCAGCGAGGATACTTTATTTGTTCTTCGCATTTCCAGAAAGTATACTATCTTCTGCAGATTTACATTGTTCATTCCGATCGTATTTGCCAGATCTATTATCTGAGGGTTTCCCTGCTCATTGAATGAAACAGCCTCTGCTCTTTGCAGCGGGCCGACTACGTGCTGATCTTCGTCGATGTAGAAGCTACAACTTCCGGTGAAGGCTTTGGCCTGACGGTTTGCTTTAGTAGCGTTGTTGGCTGCCTGAGCATAATCATATCCTGCACCCCAGCCGATTTTTACCTCTTTTTCGGTATGTTCAGCAGTATAGTACAACAAACTGCAGTTTTGAAGGTCAGAAGTGATGCGCATGAAGCTTTCATTTGTTATGTAAAAACTTACACACCCATCAAGGACCTGTATGGCACTCTGAATGCCGTATTCACTTAGAAATGCTTTTGTTGACGTGCGGAGTACAGCAAGTGAAGTTTCATCGTAGTCCTCTTCCACCGAGATATTTGCTACAACAGTACGGCGTTCCTTGAGTTTTATAATAGTGATTTGATTGATGATATCGTTAAAAACTTTTTCAACATTTTGGAACTTTGAGCTGATCAGCACATATTTTACGCCGTTTTCCTCTAATGTCGGAACAAAGTGGCTGAAGGCAGTGACTGAAAGATTGGTCTTGCCTTCCTTCCACAGATTTATATGGTTTTCAAGCATCATTTCTGTCGCGAGGAATATATCTTTGCGATCGACAGGCTTACCTTCATTGGAAATGTATTGCTTAAACTCCCCAAATGAATCTATAACATCAGCGAAATCAATATAGACCTTCGACAAGTTCAGATCCGGCTGATCAATAAGCAAACGAAAAAGGCCCCTATATAACAAAGCTTCATCCTCAGATACGACGTGAACGGGAACGGCCGGATCGATACATACTTCGCCTATCGAATCATAAATGAACTTACTGCTCACTATGAAACCATCAAGAGATGATTTGTTCATCAGATATATATCTCTGACTTCCCGCAGATCATCCGTCGTAAAGATCTTAAACATACAATTACTTCCAAACTTAATACAGTGCTTTTGGAAGTAGTCCTCGTAAAACTTTGTAGTGATGATACCAAGCTTGATAACCATATAGTTAACCTCTACTTATTATGCTTTGGAATCATTATATCACAGTCTTCTGTGTTCAGGTTTTATAATAAAGTCCTGCGGTCCTAAAATGTCCTATATTGACACTGCTTTCAATCCCCGATAGAATCTTTTCAAGGACCTAAAATGTCCTAAAATATTTCCCACCCTAATTGCTTATATTTTGGAGGTGATAAATGGTGTGATTATCAACATTCCATCTGAAGCACTGAAGCTTCAGGAAAAACTAGTGCAATATCGTCATGATCTGCACGCAATGCCGGAGCTGGATCTCAGCTTACCAGCTACTTCAGCATATGTTGCAAAAGCGCTTGAAGAAATAGGTATTACACCATCCCTCGTAGGTGGAAGTGGTCTAACTTTTACCCTCGGCAATGCAGCCACTTCCGGTAAAACGGTTCTGCTTCGCGCTGACATGGACGGGCTTCCGATCAAAGAAGAGACCGGGCTTCCCTATGCTTCATGCAATGGCAACATGCATGCATGCGGACATGATATGCACACAGCGATGCTGCTCGGAGCAGCAGAATTACTTAAAGCACACGAAAACAAATTGAGTGGAACAGTTAAGTTTCTGTTCCAACCTGGCGAAGAAACCATGCACGGCGCAATCGAAGCGATCAGGGAGGGGGTCCTTGAAGATCCACATGTAGATGCAGCTTTAATGGTACATGTGATGACCGGCATGCCTTTGCCGGAAGGAACGATCGTAGCATCTTCCACCGAAGGTATTATCTCAGCATCTTCCGACTGGTTTGATATCTGTATTAAAGGAAAAGGAATGCATGGAGCAATAGCAGGTTCAGGCGCGAATCCGCTCGAAACTGTGACACGCATTTATCTTTCCCTTCAGGAAATCAGCAAAACGATGCTAGCTCAGGGTGAAACTGTGGTCATATCAGTTGGGGTGATACAAGGCGGAACGGCAAATAATGTGATACCTGAAACCGCAGTTCTCAAGGGCAGCGTACGAACTTTCAGCGACTCCGCTCGCTTAAAGGCAGAAGTCATGATAAAGGAATGCGCACAGCAAACCGCGCAGCAATGTGGGACTACAGCAGAAGTGACATATATAAGAGGATGCCCTTCTGCCATTACAGATCACGACCTCAATCAGCAGCTTATCAACACGATCATCGACTGTTATGGAGAGTCAAGTTTCTTGGACATCAACAAACTAATGCCGGGAGGCAGACTGCCTGGATCTGAAGATTTTTCCTTCTTTACGAGGGAAGTTCCATGCACATTGGCATTCTTAGCGGCAGGCTGCACTTCCGATGGATACATCTATCCTATACATAATCCAAGAACTGCTTTTTCTGACGAAGTTCTGCATCGGGGAGCTGCGATCTACGCAGGCTTTGCACTCAACTGGCTTAAGAGCAATCAATTGTAGTATTAGATAACAGTTCAAAACACCACAAAATCAAAGAAGGAGGAAAGTTATGGCAGAGTATCAAGTAGGACCAACCAGATTTGAAGAGTATTCCGAGAAGTATAAGGATTTCTTCAAGATGAAGAGGAAAGATGGAATCATCGAAGTTCGTCTCCACACGAATGATGGTCCGTATGTACACAACTGGCCGGCGCATACTGCATGGAACCATGCATGGTCGGATATCGGCCGCGATCCGGAGAATGAGGTGCTGATCATTACCGGAACAGGAGACAAGTGGGTTGTAGGCGACCCATCCGTATGGAATGTAAAGTTTATGGATTGGCCAAAACAGAAGAAACTAGAGCAGTATCATGAATCGCTGAGACTGCTGGAAAATTTCATCTTCAGTATTGACATCCCTACTATAGGTGCAGTAAACGGCCCGGGAACACACTGTGAACTTTGCACACTTTGCGACATCACTCTGTGTACGGAGGATGCGGATTTCTTTGATCCTCATTTCCTTGCGGGAACAACTTGCGGCGATGGCATGGCTCTTACTCTGCAGCAGATGATGGGTCTGAAGAGAACAGCATACTATGCATATACCGGCGCACATATTCATGGCAAAGAGGCAGTTGAACTCGGTATAGCCAATGAGTGTCTTCCACTCGAAAATCTTGTCCCACGTGCATGGGAGCTCGCAGAAAGGATTATGCTTGCACCTAAGTCAACAAGGCACTTCACCCACTCCGTTCTATCTCGTCCATGGAAAAAAGCACTCGTAGAGGATCAGGGATTCCACCTTGCTCACCAGATGTTCGATATGGCAATGGATGAGGAAGGCTCACTCGAAAGACTCAAGAGAATGAGAGCCCGTCTTATGGGAGAAGAGAAATAGTTTTCTCAAAAGAGCAGTGACTATTTGGATGAAAAGGAGGCTTGTCTATGCATGACCGCTCAATAACAGGGCCGACTTACTTTGAAGACTATTCTGAGAAGTACAAGGAATTCTTCAAAATGACCCGGTGTGATGGAATTATCGAAGTGCGTTTTCATACAAATGACGACTCTTTCCATTTTGGCTGGCCTGCCCAGACCGCATATGGTCACGTTTGGTCAGATATTGGCCGCGATCCGGAAAATGAAGTAATGATACTCACGGGTACCGGAGATATGTGGCAGACCGCAAACCCGACCATCTGGAATGTAAAATTCATGGATTGGCCAAAAGATCAGAAACTGTCTTTTTACCATGAGACAGTGCGAATGATCGAAAACCTGATCTACTGCATCGATATTCCTACGATAGGTGCAATCAACGGAAACGGTTCACATTGGCTTCTCGGTGCAGCCTGTGATATAACTTTGTGCACCGATGATACCAGTTTCTTTGATCCTCACTATATGGGAGGCATCCCTCCCGGGGATGGGATTGCAATGGCCCTGCAACATATTATGGGTGTCAAGCGAGCTGCCTGGTATGCATATACCGGCGAGAGTATCTCCGCTGCAGAGGCGCTGAAGCTCGGATTGGTGAATGAAGTCCTTCCGCGTGCCGATCTGAATAATCACGCATGGGAACTAGCAAAAACAATAATGTTAGCACCTCGATCGACTCGCCATCTAACTCATTCGATTGTGTCCAGACCATGGAAGAAAATGCTCGTAGAAGACCAGGGCTTCAACGCCGCTCACCAACTCTTCGACATGAGCATCGACGAAGAAGGCTTGCTGGAGCGAGTCATGAAACTCAGATCCAGATTCCAGAAGCTGGAAGAGTAAATCACATATAGAAGACCTGAATATAAGGACCTCATCAGCTCACAACACACATTTGATGAGGTCCTTATTTATCAGTAACTCTGTATAACTAACCTACTCCGCGCTGAACTAGATTCGTTATTTGCCAAAGCCATGTTTTATTCGATCATTGACCTCTGCTACCTTTGCATCGTTGAAGCGGTCGATAGTGCCAACGAGGTAGCCAGTTATTCTTCTAATCCTCTCAAACTTCACTCCCTTGCCGACTTTTCCGTCTACGTTCTTAACCTTTTGTACATTCATAATTTTCTTATACTCATTTACGCATTGCTCCGTTCCTCTTGATTACTGGCAAGTGTAAACAAAAAAAGGATTCCGCTCAATCATGCGAAATCCTTACCACAAACCCATGCATCGTTCCCGAGTCATTCCAACGTTTGAGTGCATCGTTCCGACTTTTTTCCGTTTTTTGAAAATCGCTAAAGCGCTTGATTTCACTGTGTTTCAGCGTTTTATCAGACCAATCGGGCGCACCAACCGTTCAGTCTCAAGCGCATTCTCGTTAGAAATACAGCATTCTGACGAGTGCGTTTTTTATTTTGTGCCTTTTATGTTTTTAGCTAATTAATTAAACAATCGAGTCAGCCTATATCCGATGTAGAAGAACTCTTCTCTCATAAGAAACGGCAGCTTGGTCTTCCAGCTTCTATAAAGAGATGTAGGTGTTGGAGAACTATAGGCGGTCATACCAAGATCATTTGCATATAGCATCGCTCTCTTCATGTGGAGCGGATCACTGACAATGAGGGCGGTATTGAAACGCTCTTCGCTCATAACCATCATAGCATTCTCCAGATTTTCGGCGGTGATCGACGAGCTCTCTTCCTTGAAAATCGCGTCTGCCGGGACCCCTTGCTGCTCCGCATACTCCCGTGCGATGTCAGCCTCTGAACGTATGTTGCCTTCTCCCACACCTCCGGTCATGATGATAGCCTTCACATGACCATCGTTATAAAGTTCGACCGCATGATTTATACGTTCTTGGAATACCGGTGACGGACTGTTGTCATAAACACTCGCACCAAGAACGATCGCTGCATCCGCCTGCCTCGTCTCATCCTTTTCGGAATAAGATACGATGCTCAGAGCAGTTCCAACTATAAAAATGAGTACTGCTGCAAGCAGAAAAGCCACCAGCTTTTTCCAGGCTTTGCCGCTCATCCTATATGTTATTCCGTCCGTTTCTGTCGCTTTCATATCAACAGCCATCACTTCCGCAGAATCTCATTGCCTCTGTTCCGTAAACCTCTTCAATCACCTTCCTCAGAGCAGTGACCCTGTCCATATATGCAGCACTATGTCCCGGACGGCCTTCCTTGTTGCATTCTACGTATGTTGCTAATGTGGACAGCAGCGAAAGCTGATCAAACTCTTCAATTACTGTATCAAGAACCAGATACTTGTCCATCCGGATCGTGTTCTCTATGTTTGCCGGGTACCCTGCTGACTTGATCTCGTCTTCAGTCATTTCCTTAACAACATCAAGAAGCGCGAGCAATTCCCGAACATATTCTCTGCCGGTTGCTCTATTTCCTATTACTGCAGCTCCGATGCAGCCGCACTTTTCCAACGATTCTTTTAATCTATCCGTATTATTCATTTTCAGTTCCTTTGTAAGCGACGCAAGCATTCCGATTATTCTACTCCGTCTTCTTCCCCGCTCTCTCATTACTTCTCTCTGACATATCCTTGTGCTTATTGAAGCCTGTTACACTGCCCGGCAGGTCATTCATCACACCAATTGAAGGCACGCTTATGGATTCGCCTTTAGTAGTTTTCAGCAGCGTTCTTATTAGCGCGATAATAACTATGATGCCAAATGCTGCACCCACAATTACTCCTAACATATCGGAAATGAATTCCAACGCTTCCATCATTTGACTGTTTCTCCCCTGTAAACCCGGATTTATACGTATCTCAACAAACGAGAATTATGTCAGCAACTCTGCGAGCCGATATCCATGTGAAACTGGCACGGCTGCTCCAAAAGGAGTTTTGAAATTTGTTCTACATGGAACCTCAAAAAACGGCGGGGCATGTAGAAATTTTCAGGGAACTCCTTTTTTGGCACCCTTTTGAAATGGAATTTTAGCTTTGTATATCCGATGGCATGCATAACTATGCACACTAGGCACCAACGCATTTGAGAAGCTGATTCCCTATCAAGTTTATAAATAAACTTGGCCTCAGCTTAGTTGTATTCCGCAAATACAGCTTTGTCGCTATGCCCTGCAACATCATAAATATATCACACAAGTGGATTCAAAAAAGGACTTCGCTCAATCATGCGAAATCCTTATTGCAATTTCATACATTATTCCCGGACAGTTCCGGTGTTTGGGTGCATAGTTCCGGCTTTTCGCCGTTCTTTAACAATCGCTGTCTGTACCCAGCCATTTTATACCCAGCATGGTGAGATCATCGAACTGCGGAGCATCACCCACAAAGTCGTCCACCCGTTTCTTGACATGCGGAAGCAGCTCATCCGGTGCAGCATCTTCTTTTTCGTTAAGTGCCTGCACCATGCGATCTGTACCGAACAATTCCCCGTTTTTATTTGTCGCTTCCGGCACACCATCTGTATAGACAAACAGGCTGTCTCCCGGATTGAGCAGGAATTCGTGCTCCTTGAAAGATATCCCATCCATAGCAGCAAGCGCCGGCGAGTGTTTGTATATGGCAAGCTCCCATTCTCCGCCGTTGCGGCGTATCGCCGGATGCTCATGCCCGGCATTGGCCGCCGTGCCCTTTCCGGTGGAGATCTCAATTATCCCCATCCAGGCAGTCACAAAGAATTCTTCCTTGTTTCCGTCGCACAGCTGTTCATTGACATAGCTGAAAATCTCAGAAGGTGTCTTGCCAAGCTGGGCAGCGTTCTTGATCAGGGTTTTGGCAATTACCATAAACAGCGCTGCAGGCACGCCCTTGCCGGATACGTCTGCAATGACAAGCGCCAGATGATCATCATCGACAAGGAAGAAGTCGTAGAAATCGCCCCCTACCTCTTTGGCAGGTGTCATACTCGCAAAAAGCTCAAACTCATCCAGGTCAGGAAACGCCGGGAAATCGGCCGGGAGCATATCCGCCTGAATACGGGTCGCCACATCCAGTTCTGCTCCGATCCTCTCCTTTTCTGCGGTGATCTCGGTGATCTCATCAATGTATCGGAGTGTCCTTGCTGACAGCTCATCAAATGTCTCCGCAAGCACCTCGATCTCATCCCCGGTGCGATAGGTGTCTTCCATTTCAAAGAAAAAGCGCTCTTTCGTCATGTTACCCAAAGCCGCTATCATATGGTTGATAGGACCGGTATGCCTGCGGGACATCATCCGAGCCAGGACAGCCGTGGCCCACACTAAAAGAATCATAAGCAGCGATGACATCAGCAGTATCAAAAAATAGCTTTTCCGGTAGTGCGAGAAAGCAGTCTGAGTGGCATCATCCATTCTGCTGAGCAGGGCATTGGTCGGTGCCTCGAGCTCCTTTTTGCTGATGAACATCATCTCTGTCCAGTTGACGGTATTCATCGGTGCATATGCGACATAATATTCTTCGCCATCTATCCTTACCGGTTTATATCCGGTTTCACCTTTCAGAGCTGTTCCTACGATCATGGTAAGCTCTGTATTACCGGAATCACGGATGTCTCTGGAATAGACGCCATCCATTTTCAGATCGCCTTCTTTTCTCGGCGAATAGATCACCTTTCCGTCGCCGCTGACTATGACGGAAAAACCGTTTTCTCCATATGTGACCTTTGAAACGATCTCCTGCAATGTATCAAGCTCCATGGCAGTCTCCACCACAGCAGCCAGTTCTCCGTCAATATAAATCGGTATGCCGATCTCGAACTCTGCGGTTTTGTTTGTTGCACTGAAGTTGACAGGCGAAAAATATATCTTCTTTGCTTCAACTGCTCCCTTCCAGCATGGGCGCGTAGTTGCATCAAAATACACCTCATTGCCGCTCCCATCTATTTTTTGATCGGAACAGTCATCCATCAAAAGCGTGATGCCGTTAGTAAGACTTATCCCCATATCCTGTGTATGGTAGTCATTGTCCGCGATCATTTCCTCCATCATAGGTCCAAGACTGGCAAGCTTGCGGATCAGTGCCATGTCCTCGTCTGAAATATCCGCATCTTCGGATCTTAATAGCTGAAGGGTATATTTGCCTCCGTTCTCTTTTTTAGGAGGATCCACATCATATTCAGAGTATTTCCAAGGTTCCCTGAGGATCTTCTCAGTCTGGTCTGCAAGGATAACGGCGTCATGCCGAAGCACATTTAGTTCCCAGTCAGTATTATCTGCAGCCTGGATGGCTGTTTGCGTAAGGTTAACTTCCGTGCTCTTCTCCAGAGAGTCCAGAGACTGCTCCTTGATCATTTTTGCCTGCGAATCACTGTTATCCTGCGCGGTTTTCCACAGCAACTGAAGCTGCATCATATCGAGAACGACAAACAGAACCATCGCGTTCGCAATAACAATAAGGCACAGCCTGAATATCTTGCCCCGGAGTCCTTCAGGGAATAATTTTTTAAATTTACTGATACGCTTTTCCATTCGGCCGCTCATACAACTCACTGCCTGTTTCATTAATATTCCAAATATATTTATCACATTTCAAATGTAAACCTATATGATTTATCATGGATAATAATCTTACTTATTGTGTTTGCGGCCCGACTTGAATGCATATTGGTCCTTCCACGGCATACGCATTGCTGTATAGCCACAACAAAAAAGGTATCGGAGCATATCGCTCCGATACCTTTACTTTTATAGTTCTTTTAGTTCGCTATTGCATGCCGCATATTACATGCCACCGAGGAACATCAGCGCGTACTTGAGCGCGATGCCGGATACCATGCCGATGAACGGATCTGAGAAGCTGGTTACGATGATTACACATCCTCCGACTACCGGATCCTCGGTAAGTGCTGCTGTAGCGTCCTGAGGGAATACCGCGAAAGCTCCGAGCACGAACAGGAAGCCTGAAATGGTCTCTGCAGGAATGTACTTTGCTATCTTGGTGATCGTTCTTGTCAGGAAGATAGCAGCTACTATGGCCGCAAGCAGGATTCCTGCGAGAATCGGATGAGGTGCAGCAGCGGTACCACTGATGATTGCCTCTACCGGGCCGCCTCCGAAGAACGCGCTCGCTGAGTCAGCCAGACCTGAGTATACGGTGATCGCATCAACATTTGCCGTCTCTCCGGCTATACCTGCAGTGATCGTTGCATACGCAATGTTGCCGCCGATCTGCAGCGTACAGACAGCCAGAACGCTCCGTATGATATGCATATTACAGGTCAGTTTGAGCGGTATGAGTTTCTCCTTGCTCATATCGATCTCGAGCATATTGCCGGCATCACCTGTAACTTTTGCTCTGACCAGATGAGCGACAGTACTCAGTATTACGGATACCGCGATCGTCCAGATCAGATCATTGGTTGCAAAATAGACTATCAGCGCGGACGCCATGGAAACGGCAGAGACGAATTTGTTCTGCTTGATCATGTCGAATCCCGCCTTTGCCAGCATGAGGCCGACACCTGCCAGCATGGCGTTCAGGATGCATGGTCCGATGAAGTCCATGGTTTTGGTCAGTACTCCGCAGAAGCCGAGGACTGCCATAACGATGCCGCTGTAGAAAATAATGTTCAGTCTTTCATTACGGTCATGGCTGATGGTTCCTGCAAGCACTATACTCTCAGCCTGCAGAGAGATCGGAGCGATCTGATGTGTCAGAGCCATTCCGAATCCGCCTACGATGAAGCCCAAAGCCGTCGGAAATGCCGCAAAACCGTATGAAAGCGAAAATACCGCCATCGGGATCGCGTTGAACACGACTGCGATGGCTGCGAAAATATCCTTCAGATATAAAGCCATACAACACCCCCTTTCCTAAGCGATAGGAAAAATTTATGTTCTCCTTTATGAACATATTGTAGCACAACTTTTTCCTAATGGCTCCGAATGATTATATTTTTTGTCTTTCAGCCATGTATCAAAACAGCTCCGCGATAGCGGAGCTGTTTACTTTTGAATGGATCTGTTTCTTTTATTACAGAACCCGACGGATATCGCTTTCGCCGGACATGCTGCCGCACATTTTCCGCAGCGTATACACTCTGCAGAGTCCGGTTTTGATACGGGATCGATGTCCATGGGACATATGTCTCCGCACTTGCCGCAGGACACGCATTCTCCACGGTCTATGCGTACACGATAAAAGCTCACCTTGTTAAGCAGTCCGTAGATCGCACCCAACGGGCACATGACTTTGCAAAAGAACCTGCAGCAAATTATGCAGCCAAGCAAAGTCACTGTCAGAATAGCCACTTTGAGACCGAACAATCCGCCCATCTGGGTCCTGAGTTCCGGATGAGTCAGCAGCATAGGGATGCCGCCTTCCAAGGTCCCTGCCGGGCAAATGTATTCACAAAAAGCCTGAACGCCAATTCCGAACCTGTCAGTGATGGCTGCCGGTATAAGCAGTACAAAGAGTATAAGCAGCACATACTTTATATAAGTCAATGGTTTATAGATGCGCTTTTTAGGCGAAGGAATCTTATGCAAAAGCTCCTGGATAAAACCAAATGGGCATATGAAACCACAGATCGCTCTTCCGAAAATCACACCCAGCGCAAGAACAAAGCCCAGCGCATAAAAGCCCAGACTGAACTTTGCTGAGCTGCCGACTGCCTGCATCGCTCCGATCGGGCAAGCAAATCTGGCAGCAGGGCAGGAATAACAGTTGATGCCCGGGTTACAGAAGTTCTTCCAGTTTCCATTGTACAGTCTGCCGCCCCGGAAATTTCCGATATAACTGTTTGAGAAACCAAACGCTGCTATCTGTAAGAGTTTACGCCTGATGTCCTGATTGATCTTCATGCGTCTACCCCAATCCGATGCACTCAAGGCAGATATTCACCGCTTTTGTGAACACAATAAGCGCTTCTCCGCGCATTACCCCTGCAGCAATCAGAGCTACGGAAACCGCCAGCAGTAATATTGCGATTGTACGCCTTTTTCCGTTTTCCAAAACTCTATAGACCCGCAAGGTATTCCTCAGCAGCTTTCTTATATCCTTCAACATTTGCACCGACAATAGGTTTTCCTATGACGTTGCCGGACTTGTCCAGGATGAAAGTGGTAGGGACCGCATCAACAAAAGCGAAAGTTTCCAGAACGCTTTTGCTGGCCACGACATTCGTGTATTTTACACCGGCCTCACTACATATTTTTCTGGCCAAATCTATGTTTTCATACTTCGGTGTATCGATCACTATGCCGATCACCTGTGCATTTTCCGGAAGCTCCCCAGCCAAAGCCGCCAGATCAGGCATTTCCGATATGCATGGGCCGCAGAAAGTTGCCCATATGTTGAGTACAGTTACATCCTTATCAGCAAAGATCGCCTCTGTCACTTTATCTCCGTCCAGATCCTCAGATGAAAAATTACCGATATTTCTCCCGGTCTCCATATCCTCAGCCGCATAGTTAGAATCATCTCCTCCGGTTTCTTCACCTGCAGATGCATCGTTAGTGCATGCAGCCAGCGCCGCACACACCAGGATCGCTATTATCATTGCCAGAATCTTTTTCAAATCTTTTCTCCTCCGTTATATTTACTATAATGCAACACTGACGATTGCCAGTGCATACAATGCTGTTATTGCTGCAGTTGACAGAATATCAAGTATGCCTATTATCTTCAATACCCGGTCCTCCCCGGCATGCTTTCTCCCGATAAAGAAAAACACAATTCCCAGGAACGACAAAATAACGGTCACTCCTGTCACGCCGCTGACCCAGGCTGCATCGAAAGACCCAAATATCAGTATGTAAGATATTACTACCGATATGACCGGTATAAGTTTTAGTATCTTTATAAACGTTTTGCTCATGACATGTTATTCGGCCTTGCCTTTGAGAGTCAGATACATTTCAGTCTCTGTGGCTGCCTGATAAGGATTTGTGAATACGATGTTGAGGATACCGACCGTCAGCGCACCTACGAGTCTCCATCCTATAAAGGAAAGATCGAGCACGAAGGACGCCCACTTGCTTCCGTTCATCATGTTTGCAGACATCGTCCTGGCTTTCTTGCCCGAGATCCCCGGATTCTCTGCGATTATGTACGGGACAAGCCTCCAGCAATATGACTTGTAGATGCCCGGAATGATCAGGATCAGAGACCACAGGAAGGTGAATATCTGAGTGCCGAACATGGCAAACACGATATCCCTGTAGTTGCCTCCGAAACCGAAGCCAACGTTCATACCGTCAACTTTAGTCTCCGGATCTGATGCGTTCTGGATAAAGAATTTCCTCGCCCCTACATTAAGAGGGTTAAGAACCAGCGCCAGGACCATCAGTCCTACTGTTGAAATAATAAGGATCAGGAATAATACTGCAGTAGAAGCTACCGCAACAGGAAGGATATTGTGTTGTATATCACCGAGATCAAGATCCTGTCCGTTGACTTCCATTGTGACAGCGTCGTCTCCGGCCTGTGAATCATCATATGATTCTACGACCTGATCTTTATTGTTCAGCTGATTTCTGATCGTAACCGATGGTGAAGCCGTAGAGCTGCTTCCCATTCCACCGGCGATCATCAGGATAAGCGCTGCGATTATGCAGGCAATCTTATTGGCATTGTATGCCGCCTTGCCTTTTGCTTTCAGTTCTTTGCGATCCCACATAGTTCATTGCTCCTTTCTCAGTACCCCGCGTTTACATCAATAAGATGCGTCAGTTCCCTGCCCTGCGCATAGCGCCTCAGGTTGTCACAGAAAATATCTACTGTGATGTCTACCGTTTCAGGCAGACCCATGTCACCCGAGATATGCGGTGTTATAATGCAGTTCCTTGCCGTCCAGAGCGGATGATCTTCCGGCAGTGGTTCCGGATACATTACATCCAGCGCCGCGCCGGCTAAACGCCCTTCATTGAGTGCCTCTAAAAGAGCTTCCTGGTCAACGACCGTGCCCCGTCCTACGTTTATGACGAATGTTTTCTCAGGCAGCAAGTCTATGCGCTCAGCGCTCAGCAGTCCTTCCGTTCCCGGAGTGCCCGGAACACAGAGCACCAGTACATCTATCTGATCATCCTCGCTGCATCCGCTCACGACGCTGTCGAAATCATCGATCCTGAACACAGCATCAAAGAAGTCTCTGCTGCTCCCGCTGCGGCTGAATCCTATAACCTTCTTCGCTCCCAGCGCCTTGAACCTTTTCGCTGCATTCTGTCCCAGATTACCTGTGCCGGCTATCGCGATCACGCTTCCTTTTATCGACCTGATCTTAAGATCTCTGGTCCAGCCTTTCTCTGCCACGACTTTGAAATATTCCGGCATGCGCCTCATCAGCAGAAGCGTCACCATTATTATGTGCTCGGATATCGCAAGGCCGTATGCCCCCGAGCTGTTTGTGAGCATGACATCTCCGCGGTCGAATGCTCCGCTCTTCAGAAAGTGTCCGACACCTGCCGAAACGGAGTGGCACCACCTGAGCTGCGGCATCTCCCTGATCAGCTCACCTTCATCGCAGTAAGCCACTTCCGCATCGCCTATCTTTCCGGCTGCCTCTTCGCTGTTTTCAAAAAAGCCCATCTCAAAACCGCATTCTTCAGCTACGGAGCACATATGATCTTTGTTTGCTTCTGATAAGAAATCACAGATAGCGTAGCATTTCCTCATTTCAATACCTCTCCTGCTACCGGAACTCTACTTGAATTCGACTTTCAGCTTGTACTTCGATGACAGGTTCGAGATCACCGGCTGGAAGATCTCCCAGATGGAATGCTCGGCAGCTGTCTTTGCGTCTTCGATCACGTTTTCTGTCTCAAGCTTCTCGAGCATCCTTGCCTTTGCCTGTGTCTCGACTTCAGCCTGCTGTTCAGGCGTAAGCTTTATGTTCCCGAACGCAAAGGCTTCCTTCTCGACATCTCCGAACTGAATATTCTCGCTCGGGATGTTTATAGGTTCAAGCTGCGGCTCCGGCACCTTTATGGTGACCGTTTTAGTCTCCTCGTCGAGCGTTATGTCATCTGCCTTCAGCCCGCTCAGGTCTACAGTATAGACTGCCTTTCCGTTATAAGTAATGAGCTGGTACTTGGAGAATGCCTTGATGTTGAACAGACCCGTCTGTGTCAGTGTCGCAACGTCTTTGACTTCTCTCGAATAGACCTCGAGCTTCTTCAGCTGCTCCTCATCGCCCAGCACGGCTTCGGCAAAGTCGGCTGCCTTGTAGCCGAATATCCTGTGATTTATCAGCGTCAGATCACGGTTCTCAACAGCGGTCTCTGTTGTAAACAGAGCCCTGAAGGCATCCTTTACCGCAAGTCCGTGCATGTATGCCGTAAACAGTGTAAGTATAAGCATGCCGACGATTATGCCCACGATAAACGTACGTATCCTGGCAAACCAGCCTTTGCGCCGGCCTTTTTTTTCGGCTTTTTTAAGCGCATGCTTCAATTCGTTGTCATTCATCTCAGCCATATCCTGCCCTCCTTTATATCCGGTCATGATCCTGTTCCATCATATCCAACAGCAGGTCTTTGACCGCCTGAGTGCTGCTCTGTATGAGCTCTCCCCAAATCTCCTTAAATTCGTTCTGCCGTTCTCTTGACAGTTCATTGATGGTCGAAAGCATCCTTTCTGCAGACGTGAAAAAATTCTCCTTCATCTCTCCGAAAGTGTCCGCTCCGGTCGCCTCAAATAACGAGAACAGAGTATTCACAAACATTTCTCTCGATTCATCATCGATCTTGCTGAGCCAGTCCTTCTGAGAATTCATTATGAAAGTGCCAAACGCAGACGGCTTCGCTGTCACAAAGCTGTTCCGTTCAAGCTGCCATGTAAAGACATCATGCTGAGCGATGCCATTCTCACTGCTCTTCACAACTATGTGCTTTACTTTACTGGCGAGCAGCATCCCTATTATGGATGTATCCGGAATCACGCTCACGACCCTCGGGAGAATGCTTTGATATCCTTTGCGCGACATCACCTCGTCGCGGAATCCCGGTCCGTCGTTTGTATATACCTTGACGATCCGGTCCTGCACTTCTTCCCTGCAGAAGGCTGCGGCATACACAGCAAAGTTGCCTCCTTTTGAATGACCTCCCACCCAGATCGGCCCTTTGTGCTTAGCACCGACTTCGTTAAGATAGCGCACTGCACTGCGCTGCCCCTCCGTATCCGGCAGGTAGCTCATATTGAAGTCTTCCTTCCATCCTACTATCGTGCTGTCCGTTCCCCTGAACGCGACATATGCACTTCCGTCATTCAGAAGGTATGTCACAGCCGCGATCTGCATGTCTTTGTCCGCATTGACAATGTTCACGTATTTGACGAGCTTCGTGTCACGGAAGCGCCCGCCGCTCAGCATGCCATCCATGAGCAGGGGTGCTCTTTCGATATGATCTTTACTCTTTTCTGCCTCACTGCGGGAATGTGTTTTGAAAAACCTTTCATCCACTGTTTTAAGGCTTATCTTCCTGAAGCTGTCGTTCAGTATCCCGCCAAAATCTACGTACGCCAATTCAGCGAGAATAAGGTTGTCTATCGCATTGAACGGATCCGCAGAGAAAGGCACATCGCCTCTCCATTTAAGATAATCGAATATGTTTGCCATTTTTTCTCACTACTGTATATAGACTATTTTAGTCCGCTTGAATGCTGTAATAATACGCAGCACTGCCGAATACATGAGTCCGGCACCGTATACATAAATCGTAATGCGAGGCTGCTTCAACACTGTACTGCCCACTATTACAGCTGCTGCCATCAGCACGTTTGTCACTCCGTATGCCATTTTAAGTCTCCAGTGTGCACCGTATGAGCGTGCCTCATTGGCCCTGAAGATCGAAACTACGCCGACGAAAGTGTGAAGGATCGCAAGATAAATGATAGCGTATATCATACGGTGGCCTATGAGAGATCCCGCCAGCGTGCCCAGGTCAAGCAGGATGAAGCTGCGGTAAAGCACCCTCTTTCCGCCTACCATATATCTTGCCATCGTCAGATAGTAGTGCAGTGCACGGATACCCCTGATCGTCATACCGATCTGAAGCAGAAGAAGCATGGCAAGGATACCCGAATCCACATTTGAAATGAAGAAAGCGGCTCCCGCTATAAACATTATTATTCCGAAGAGAACATCGATAACACGTTTTGACCTAGTCATCCTTATGTCTCCTATCGAATTCTTTCACAAGTGTACGGAAGTCTTCTATGCCGCGGAATCTGTTTTTATTGTAGTCCACGGACTCACCTGCCAGAGGGTTCCCTGATTTATATATTCTGTTGGTGACCATGCTTTTCTGTGCGAGCGAAGCAATGATATAGCGCCCAAGAAAGCTGTCATCTTTTCCTTCATTGCCGGCTTCCATGTACTCTTTCTGATATTTATCGACATCAAAATCTTCGACTTCGGATCCGGACAGTTTCTCCGCAAATGCTTTCCAGTCAGCACAGGCATTTATCTGACGCTTTTCAAGAATTGTCTTTATCTCAGCTTCCCACGGCTTTACTGCATCGAAGGCATAGATATCTGTCAGGAATTCCGAATCTGTCTTAAGGCAGCTGAGCGCATAAACCATCTGGCAGAACGCATGATAGTAATCCGAAGGATTATCCTTGAAGATCTCCCTGTATCCGCCCCAGGCAGGCAGGTATTTATATCTGGCAAAACTGTAGTCAGGGAAGTGCCCGGCTCTGCCGTGCCCCAGATTCATTATGTTTTTTTCATCACCCTGATAAAGGCTGTTCGTATATATGCCCTTTTCCGGATCATCAATGCCGGAAGGATTATTATTGAACTTTATCTTTCTTGGCTTGAAGCCTTCACCCTCCTGAACATATTCATAGAAGTAGTAGTTTGTATTGTTTATTGCCAGCGACGGTGTCCCCGCAAACCAGCGGTGAGCCCAGGTATCCGCGAGTATGTGCATCGCCAGACCGACAGCCTGTACCCCTCTGCCCTTCGCGAGATTCACTGTATCCCTGAGCATTTCCCCATTCGGTTTGCAGATGAGGCGGTATTTGCGAAGAAATCTTTTGCCGAACTTTTTTTCTGTTTTTGCATTCAGATCGCCCGGAAGGAAATGGAACGAAGCCCATATCCTCGTTATGTCCTGAAGTCCTGCAGGATCTGTAGGAGCATCCATGAGTTCAAGCGACAGCTGTGTTGTAGCAGCAGAAAGCGGGCCTCCGATCTTACTGAGCAGAGTCCTCGAACAGCAGTCAGTAAACTGTGAACAATAAGCAATATCCAGGCTCTCCTTATGAGTATAACCTGCGATCACAGCCGCACAATATGTAGCATAATAATGAAAATCAAGCTGCATGCATCAATCCTTCGCTCTTCTTTTTCTTCGTGTAAGCTTTCTGATCTTTAGGGCTGATATCACCATTTGGGTAAGCATTATCAGGGAAGTCACATCTATTATAAGTGTGGAGATCGATTGATCCCTGGCTAGCGCTCCGAACTGTTCCTCTTCTGTCATGAAAAAGCCGACACAAAAGAAACATATATCGCCGATCATCATAATAACAGCTATCAGAATGTACAGCAGACCGCGTCTTTTTCCCCGCCCTTCTGCGACCGCCGACAGGCCTACGAATACCCTTATAGCCAGAGCAAAAGCCATAAAAAAGGCTATTATCGCAAAAAACATCCAAAACAGGGTATCCTCAGATAAGCCTTCGATCGTCCCCACCTTTTCAATGAGTTCATTAACCGTCTCTTTTTTGAGCAGAACAAGCAGGCCCATCATTTTGACCATGGACCAGATACTGAACAGAACTATTCCGGATCCCACGACTATCAGGGTGTTCTGTGATTTTCTTATTTCGATCTGTTCAGGCTCGTTGTTTACGAATTCCAACTGTCCGTCCTCTCATCAAGCTTTCTCTGTAAGCTTCCTGATAACTTCTATGTCTGAAGGCAGCCATCTGACCTGCCACGGGTCGCCAAGCGGAAGCCACTTTGCTGACTCATGCTCAAGCAGAGTCAGCTCTCCGCTTATAATGCTGCAAATAAAACAATCCATGGATATATGGAATTCGGGATAATCATACTCCACGGTCATAAAGAACTCGTCGACAGATACCAGCGTATCGAGTTCCTCCTTTATCTCTCTGACAAGAGCCTCCTCCGGTGTCTCCCCGGCTTCTACCTTGCCGCCCGGGAACTCCCACCAGTCCTTCCACGCCCCGTAACCGCGCTGGGTCGCGAAAAAGCTTCCGTCTTCGATTATAATTGCCGCGACAACTTTTATCGATCTGTACACTTAAACCTTCTTTATTACTTTGAGTAACGCTCGAGCTCTGTTTCCAGCACAAACTCCGCCTTCAACTCACCAAAGCGTTTGAAATGAGGTTCGGCGTTGTGGCTTTTGACTGCATCTGCATCATTCCACTTTTCAAAAAGGAACAGCACATCCGGATCTTCACAGGCAAAGAAAAAGTCATATTTGATATTGCCTGCTTCTGCACGGCTTGCCTCGTCGAGACCTTCTGCCTTGATCGTCTCCAGGAATTTCTCTCTCATTCCCTCTTTACATCTGTAAGTCACATTCAGTATCTCCATGTCCTTCTCCTTTCGCTCAGGCGCCCAGTGTCGGCTGATCATACTTGAATAAGATACAGTTGATCTCATAAATATCGTAATTGCATGTCTCTATGCAGTACTCGATTATCCTGTCAGATACCATGCTTGGCGAGAGCGCGAGCCCGGCACGTGCGAGCAGGTCTTTTGTCTCGTCAAGACTGAGCTCGAGTGCAATGGCCAGCGCTAATGCAGTTTTTTTGCTCGGTGAATAATCTATATTGCTTCTTATCTTGGAGAAATGTTTTCTGTCAATATTCGCTTTCTTATACACTTCAGGATCTGTCATTCCCCGGCGGTCTATGAGCATGAAGAGATATTGCTGGAAAGTTTTATCCAGATGTTTCAGTCTTTCATCAAGCGACTTCTCTTCACCGGGAAACGCCGGCATATATGATGATTCGTATGCCGAAGCATCTTTATCTTCCAGCAGATCATAATACTCATCTATGGAAGGTGCTCCTTCCATCAGCGTCCGTTCTTCAGTGCTTTCCCTGTTCAGTAACCTGTCCAGAAAACTGCGTCTGCCCGACGAACCGGCCAGTCCCTTTGCAGGTGCTTCAGCCGGTCTCTTTACGGATGCTCTGTCCGGCTCCGCCGGCCTGTTACCTGCTGTTTCTATCGGACTGATCGATCTGTTGTATGCAACACCATACTCTGCTTCTCCGTCGCCAATGAACGACTTGATATCCGAAAACAGCTTGCCCGATACTTCAAAGGACTCTTTGTCGTAAACGACCAGCAGCACTTCCATCTCATTCGCGAGCAGGAATCTGCTGATCTCTTCCATTGCGATACGGAGTGCCTCATCCTTCGGGAACCCATACGTGCCGGTAGCGATAAGAGGGAAAGCTATCGATTCACATCCGAGCTCTGCGGCGAGCTCCAGGGATCTGCTGTAGCATTTAGCCACAGTTTCGCATTCACCGCAATCACCGCCGCGCCATGCCGGTCCTACTGTATGGATTATGTATTTAGCATGCAGGTCAAAAGCAGGCGTCCACGCTGCCTCACCCGGGGACATCTTCCCGATCTCTTTTCTGGCCTCAAGAAGCCTGTCTCTTCCGGCCGCCCTGTAGATAGCACTATCGACGCCCCTGCCTATACCAACCGAGGGGTTCGCCGTGTTGACTATAGCATCAGCTTCTACATATATTATATTATTGCGTATTATTTGAAGCGCCATTTTCTCTCCTCACCAATGCGGCAGCGCACCGGTCCGGTACGCTGCCTCTATTATACACTATATCCCTTTTGTCAGGACCTTATTTCGACCTGCATGCGTAGTCTGCACGAATCTCATCCAGCTCTCCGTCTGCAAGCGTGTATCCCCTCGACATCTTAGTCATCGACTCGGATACCACAGAGAAGTTCTTTGCAATGCCCCGCTCGTCATTGATGAACCTTGCTGATCTTTGCGGTGCGATACCTATCCTTCCGGCAACGCTTACCGCATCCATGTTGGCGCCAAGGAAGATGAACTCCCATCCGTACTTATTCTGCTGTCTCTCTATCATGCGCTTTACGCGTCTGTAGTCGAAAATGACGCTTGAGTTCTCCATGCCGTCAGTAGTGATGACAAAGAGCGTCTTCGCTGGTCTGTCCTCCTCTCTTGCGTACTTATGGATATTGCCGATATGGTGGATCGCTCCGCCTACTGCGTCAAGCAGTGCAGTGCTGCCTCTGACATAATAAGTCTTGCTGTCAAGCTCTTTCACCTTTTCTACCGGTACTCTGTCATGTACTACCTCGGATATATGATCGAAAAGCACTGTAGACCAGATTATGTTGTTCGACTCTTTCTTCTGCTTTGCGAGCATGGAATTGAATCCCCCGATAGTGTCAGCCTCAAGGCCGCCCATTGATCCGCTCCTGTCCATGATGAAAACGACTTCTACTTTTTCATTATTTTTCATAACATTTTCTCCTTCTTTCATTGCCTCATTTTTGATTTTGTTCAGAATTTCTTTGATATCCATTTGTCTGCCTCCTTTGCGGTTCTTCATTTCTTCCTTGCAGCTACATATTAGTTTTTTCCGAAAGAAATATGGTCGCCCGCCATGCGACAAAAAATAAAAAAAGCCAATTAGGCTTTTTGTCCGAATTGGCTTTTGATCTTTACTGCTTTCAGCTGCGGCCGCAGCAGTTTTTATACTTTTTACCGCTTCCGCAAGGGCAAGGATCGTTTCTTCCGATCTTTGCGCGTTTTACCTGAGTTCCTTTCTTTGCCGGAGAGTCGCCCGCATTGCGTCCCTTCAGTGACATAATCGCTACCATTTCGTAGTAGTCATGGCCGCGGTTGTCTCTGACGCGGCACTCACGGCTCATCTCAATATACAGTTCGGTAAATCTGAAACGGATCTCATCAGACGGGA
The DNA here is from genome assembly GCA_017432075.1 of Mogibacterium sp. Lineage (GTDB taxonomy): Bacteria > Bacillota > Clostridia > Peptostreptococcales > Anaerovoracaceae > Crickella. The sequence continues at coordinate 50,670 of JAFRJV010000023.1, forward strand.
ACTCGATCGCAGAACCGTCCTCTCCACCTGCCGCGAATGCCTCAACTGCATCGTTCACGCGCATGTGGTTATTGACGGTCTCATACAGATCGTGCACTTTGAGGGCTGCTGTATCCGGGTCACAGCCGAAGTTGTCTTCTATGAACTTCTTCATCTTCATGTGTGACTCGCGGCTGATAAGGCTGCCCTGGTCGTACAGTTCCTCGACTTCCATGACCGTAGGTACATAGAAAGTGAGATCACCCTGCACCTGCTGCTCAAGATATTTGTAGTAGTCGTTCTTTTCGAAACCGTTAAGTACGAGCCGGCCGTCCCTCTCGGTGAACCACTGGTTGTACTGCGGAGTCGAATCGAACAGTTCCATTATCTCCACCATGTCTGCATCCGGATATCTGAGCGCAAACAGGTCCCTGAGTGCTTCATATGTCATGACGCCGTAGAGATATTTGCCTGCTTCGATGCACTTGTACATCCAGTTGCGCTTGCGCCACCTCAGAGTAAGCTCGTCAGAACGGACTTCTTCATACGCGCTGCGCACCTCCTCCGGTATGATCACCTTGTCTCCCGGTTCGCAAAGCACCAGGCCCTCCCGCTCCAGGAGCTGCGCAAGTATCTTATCGGTATCAACGGTCAGTATGACACCTGCGGGCTTGTCGAGAAGAAAGCGGAACATCGCCATCTCGCTTTCGCCGAGCGATGTAAGTCTGTCTTCAAAAGATGCAGTTCTGATAATCTGGTTTTCGTTGTCTTTCATCATTCCCTTTCAGTTTAGTTGCTCGGATGCGGCATATATGCGTAGAGGTTCATAGCCAGTGCGTTGATAGGCATAGTCTGCAGCCATACCTTTCCCGGTCCTGTTACAACAGTGTTGAAAAGCCCTTCTCCTCCGAGAAGCACATTGGTGAATCCCTTTACAGTCTGGATCTCCATGCTGCATGTCGCTTCCATTGCAGCAACATAGCCGCTGTCAACTATGAGTTTTTCGCCGGCGCCAAGCTCTCTCTCCTGTACTGACCCATCGATCTCGAGCCATGCATAGCCGTTGCCTGAATACTTCTGCATCAGGAAACCTTCTCCGCCGAAGAAGCCTGCTGAAGCTCTCTGCTGGAGATAGATGTCCATGTTCACGCCTTGAGTAGCAGCGAGGAACGAGGTCTTCTGTGCAATGATAGGCGTCTCTCCGATGTTGAAGACCATGATGTCTCCCGGGCAGTGCTTTGCGAGAGTGAGCTCTCCTGCCTGTGCTGCAGTATAGTGGTTAAGCGCGAGCGACTCACCTACGAGTGCCTTTTTAAACATTCCGCCGAGTCCGCCGGTTTTTGTTTCCATCTGGATCCCCGGACTCATCCACGCCATGGCACCGCTCTGGCACTTGATACTTTCGCCCTGCTCCATGTGTAAAGTCAGCACCGTGAACGGCTGGTTCTTTATTTCGTATTTCATGTACTTTGATCTCCTTTCACAGAAATATTTGTCCGCAAGTATTATACACCGTAACTTGTAAATTACGCAGCACAATATGTCCGCATATACCGCAGAAAATCTGCTGCATCTAACTTTTCAAAACAAAATACGCCATGCTATAATTTTATTGCATCCTTAATTGACCCGGCAATCCTGAATTACTGCCGGCAGGAAACCACTGTTTTCACAAGAGGGAGACAAACAATGAGAAAGAGACACTATTTAAAAGCCGCGTTCGTAGGAGCACAGCTGATCACCGGCAGGCATAAGGCCGCGATACAGGATTCGCTGGTAATGATAGACCACGGCGGTATCATCTATGCCGGAGAACGCAATTATGACATGGCGCCAAGCCTCGAAGGCTATGACGTCATTGATGCCACAGGCAAAACCATCATGCCCGGCCTTATAGACACACACCTGCACTTCAGCGGAAATCTGAACGATAACGATTCCGACTGGGTCAGGGAGCCACTGCTTCAGAAGCAGGTAATGGCTGTGCAGCAGGCTCATGAGTGCCTTGAAAACGGTCTTACAACAGTAGGAGAAATTTCCAGGTTCGGAATTCCTATCAGGGATATGACCAATACAGGACAGATGCAGGGACCGAGAATCATAGCAAGCGGCAGAGGATTCTGCGCAACAGCTTCGCACGGAGACTCTCACAACTGCTCCATAGAAGAAGTTGCCGCAGGTCATCCGTGGGCTGAGGCGGTAGACGGACCTTGGGAGCTGCGCAAGGCTGTAAGACGCAGACTCAGAGAGTGTCCTGATGCTATCAAGATCTGGGCTACAGGCGGCGGTATCTACAGATGGGATACGTCCCGCGACCATCACTATACATACGAGGAGATCAAGGCGGTCGTAGAGGAATCAGCAATGAGAGGTATCCCTGTCTGGTCACATACCTACGGTTCAACCACACCTTCTGTAGACGCAGGCGCGGACTTCATAATCCACGGATTTGAGATCAACGAGTCCGACATGGAAAAGATGTATAAAAAAGGCATTTATTTCTGCCCTACGATCAACTTCCTCCCTGCGTGGCTTTCGACATATCCGCCGCAGTATATACCGGGAGTGCATGACAAATACGAGGGCAAAACTCTCATCGACAAGGAGCTCGCGCGACTCTACGATAACGTCAATAAAGCGTATAAGATGGGCGTCATAATAACCGTGGGATCTGACAGCTTCAACTCCGATTCTACACCTTACGGCATCACAGCCATCGGCGAGATACACAGATTTGTTGACTCATGCGGAATGAGCGAGATGGATGCGATCATAGCCGGAACAGCCAACGGAGCCAGAGCTCTCGGCTGCTACCACATCACCGGATCCATCACAAGAGGCAAAAATGCCGACATGCTGGTCATAAACGGAGACCCATTGAAGAGCATCTACGATATAAACGTCGACAACATGGACATGATCATCAAGGATGGCGAGGAAGTTCTTCGCTACAAAGGCAAATAGAATGCAGGAGGCAGCGATATGAACGACAATATGGACGAAATCAGAAACGGACTTGCACAGATACTCACAGTACAATACGATTATCCGCCAAACGGAGAAGGTTCCGTTGGCTATAAGGGAAACAATCTGTACAGATTCAAAGTTGATGACGCGGAACGTATATACGAGGCTGTTCAGAAAAGAGCGGAATCCTACAAGCACTCTTACAATTATCAGGTGCTGGCTCAGGAAATAATTACTGACCTTCTGGATGACGGACTGATCACCTACGGAGGCTATAGTTACAAAAAGCAGCAAAAGGAAAACCACAGTATCTGATCAAACAAAAAATCAAGGCAGCCGTACAGGCTGCCTTTTTGTTGCTTAATAATGTATGATGCTGTTTATTCCCGCTGTCCGAGTATCGTGGCTCCGAATATGATCGCGGCTCCTGCAATCTCTCTTGCGCTCATAAGCTCATGAAGAAAGATCGCTCCGAATATCATTGCAAAAACTGCCTCCAGACTCATTATCAGCGCAGCTGTTGAAGAGTCCGTATATTTCTGGCCGATTATCTGAAGTGTATATCCTCCCGCAGTCGGAACGAAGGTCTGGTAAAGCAGCACCGGAACTCCGGCAAATACAGCTGCAAGGGTCGGTCCCTCTGCGATAAGGGCGATCACAAGACCTGCAGCACCGCAGAAGAAGAACTGCGCCTGGGATATGAGTATCGCATTGTCCTTGTCAACGAAGCAATTCACCGCAACTATCTGCGCGGCGAATCCTGCTGCACTCACAAGAGTAAGCCAGTCGCCTTGCGTTGCTCCCCCGAGACCGCCTTTAAGACTCATCACCGCAAAGCCGATCATCGCGAGCGCAATACAAAGCACTGTGCGTCTGCTTACCTTGCTGCCCACAATAACGCTGAATAAAGGTGTGAACACGATATATATCGAAGAGATGAACCCTGACTTGCCTGCACTTACGGTCAGCAGCCCAATCTGCTGAGTGGCCGTTCCGATCAGCATGAAAAGTCCGCACAGGACACCCGCCTTCAGCAGCCTCTTTTTTCTGAAACCGATCTGGCTCTGAGTGCTGCTTTTTGGCGAAAGGTATCCGCTGATCCGCAGGCCGCGTATCGCGACCGGGGTAAGCACAAGTGCAGCCATAAGCTGTCTTACTGCGTTGAATGTCATAGGCGGCATGACCTCGTTTCCGAGCTTCTGGGATATGAAGCCCGTTCCCCAGAGGACAGCCGTCAGTAATAGTATCAGATTCCCTTTATTTTTCTCGCTCATGCGACGATTTTACACAGAAAAACGCTTGACTTCAAGGCTTTGAAACCTTATACTAATCGAGCGTGTGCGCAGACTATGCTGCACCGTGAGCTGAGGCAGGCCAGAAGGCCGGCAGCCGAAGCACTAATAATTCATTACTAGTTATGCCGAACCAGAATGGCGACCGCAAAAGCGGGCAGGCCTCTCCCAGTAGGCGAACCGAAAAAGCTCTGCAATAAAGTAGTCGTACCGTGATTCAGACGCAAAGCGTAGCAGCAGTCGTACTGCAAACCGGACGCAAAACACATAGGCAGATCCAAGTAGGTAGAAAGGAATCAAAATGAAGTCTTACATCGCTAAGCCATCCGATATCGACCGCAAGTGGTACGTTATCGATGCAGAAGGTCAGACTCTCGGTAAGCTCGCTGTAGAAGCAGCAATGCTACTGAGAGGAAAGAAAAAGCCGACTTACACACCGCACATCGACACAGGCGACTACGTCATCGTGATCAATGCTGAGAAGGTTGCAGTCAGCGGCAAGAAGGAATCCGACAAGATCTACAAGAGACACACCGGTTATCAGGGCGGTATCAGAGAGACAACTCTCGGTGAAATGAGAGCGACAAAGCCTGAGGAGATCATCCTCACGCTGTTCGCGGAATGATGCCGAAGGGAAAACTCGGACGCC
>JAFRJV010000024.1 GCA_017432075.1 Mogibacterium sp.
AGTTCTACTACAGCGCCAACAGCCTCGAGAGCTTCCTTAAGAGCGTTAGCTTCGTCAGGCAGTACGCCTTCCTTTACAACTGTAGGAGCTCCGTCTACGACAGCCTTTGCTTCCTTCAGTCCAAGACCTGTAGCTTCTCTTACAGCCTTGATAACCTTGATCTTTTCCTGTCCGATCTCCTTCAGAACGACGTTGAATTCGCTCTTCTCTTCTTCTTCTGCTGCTGCTGCGCCTGCTGCAGGAGCTGCTACTGCTACTGCGGAAACGCCGAATTCTTCTTCAAGAGCCTTAACGAGCTCGTTGATCTCAAGAATAGTCATGCTCTTAAGAGCCTCAATGATCTGAGTCTTATCCATTTTATTTCTCCTTTTCAAATTTCATTTATGCGGCAAACGTGCCGCCCTTAGTGTGAATTTCTGTAATTAAGCGTCCTTTTCTGCGATCGCTTTGAGTGTGAGCGCGAGCTTTGTCATTGGGCTCTGGATGCTTCCCATGAAACGTGCGATGAGTACATCTCTTCCCGGAATGCTTGCGAACTCTTCGGTCTGGGCCTTATCCATTACGTTGCCTTCAACGAATCCGCCCTTGAATGCCATCTTCTTGTACTCCTTGATGGCCTTGGCCAGAACTCTTGCGCCGGCTGTTGCGTCCTCGCCGCTGAATGCGAGAGCTGTTGAGCCCTTGAGGATCTCGCCATCAGCGAGTCCTGCGAATTCTGTACCGTCGATTGCTCTTTTGATCAGTGTGTTTTTATATACTGTGAAGTCGACGCCTTCCTTACGGAGCTCCGCTCTCATCTTATCGGCTTCGGCTACAGTGAGTCCCAGATAGTCAACTGCTACGATCGATCCGGCTTTTTCAAATTTTTCCTTGATCTCGTCGATGACGACCTGTTTTGCTTGCTTTGCTTCTACAGACATTATTTCTCCTTTCCGGCGATATCCCTTCGCCTAGTTTTGTCTTGTAGGTACAAATACCCCGCGTCATAAAGACAGCGGGGTTCAAATCTATGAATTGTACCTCGGCGGGAAATTAAGCTTTCGCACCCGCTGTCTTAGGTTGGATATTCTCTTTTATGTGTCTTGTCAGACTAGAGTGTTACTGTTGCAGGATTGACCTTTACTCCAGGGCTCATCGTTGCTGCGATCGTGATGCTTCTGAAATACTGTCCCTTTGCTGCTGCAGGCTTAGCCTTTGCGATTGCCTGGATGAGAGCGTTAGCGTTCTCTGTCAGCTGCTCTTCTGTGAAGGACTTCTTTCCGATGATGCAGTGGATGATGTTGGACTTGTCAAGTCTGTACTCGACCTTACCGGCTTTGATGTCTGCGAGAGCCTTTGTGAGGTCCATTGTAACTGTGCCTGACTTAGGGTTTGGCATGAGTCCTCTAGGTCCGAGGATCTTTCCGAGACGTCCTACAACTCCCATCATGTCAGGTGTTGCGACTACTGCGTCGAATCCGAACCAGTTCTCGGTTCTGATCTTGTCTGCCATATCCTCAGCGCCAACGAAGTCTGCGCCTGCTGCTAAAGCTTCTTCTGCCTTAGGGCCCTTAGCGAAAACAAGAACTTTCTTGGATTTGCCTGTGCCGTGAGGGAGAACCATAGCTCCTCTTACCTGCTGATCTGCGTGTCTGCCGTCTACTCCGAGGCGGAAGTGCATCTCAACTGTTTCGTCGAAC
>JAFRJV010000025.1 GCA_017432075.1 Mogibacterium sp.
ATAGTTCATGCTGACACCTCGTACATTAGAGTGAAATGATGCAATTCAGATCCAACTGTTGGAGTGAAATGCTACAAATCCAACTAATATTATGAGGTCTGCCGGCATGGTCTACAATCCGCCCTCAAATTAGGCGCTTACGTTCCAGCCTAGTGGCTATGAGACAATTTAGACCAAATTAGGTTTAGACTTTTTCGACTTTTTCGAGTCGGCCAGGTGTCTAACCAGAAGTCTGGAGGAGTCTCATTATGGATCAAGTAACACAGGCTAAGACCGAGCTGCGCTTACAGGGCTGGTCAGAGTGTTTTTTGCAAGTGCAAATTCCCAAAAGTTGCAAGCAAAAATGGAGAAAATTGCATCTCCATTTTGGAGAAAGTTGCAGGCTGTGCGGCATAGCCGCAGCAGCACTGCAGGCATGTTATTAAGTTAGTTCAGTGCCTCTGGATCCTCTCCTGGCGATCAGCGATACTCCTGTAGATCATGTTGATGCTGGATTCCTTGAGGCGGTTATTCTCGCCAGGAAACAGGATCAGATGACAGTGGTGAGTGAGCCTTCCTATGAGGGCTGCAGTCATTTTCTGATCATACAGAACGTTGACCCATCTGGAGAATTCCAGATTAGTATTGAGTATTACGACCTTGCCCGGATCGTCGCTGATCTCGGAAAGGAAGTCGAACAAAATATTGATGCCGTCCCTGTCATAAGGGACATATCCGAATTCATCGATCACGTAGATAGACGCTTTACTGAGTTTGTCTCGGAAGGAGTCGAGCTTACCGGCCTTCATCTTCGATGACAAAGTATTGACCAATGATGCGGTCCGGAAAAAGCGTACAGGGATGTCCCGCTTACAGGCCAGAAGGCCGATGCATATGGAGAGCATCGTCTTGCCTGTACCTGTGCCGCCATACATGATGATGTTTTTATGCTCCCGCAGGAACTGCAGTGACTTGAGCGTCTCGAGTGTGCAGTCATCCGGGAATTCGACCTCATCGGTCCTGAACTGATCGAACGAATACTGTACCGGAAACTTTGCGTCTTTGATCAGGTTGTCGATGTGTGCCTGATCGCGCAGTTCTATCTCCCTCTTAAGAAGGTTGTAGAGGAATTCGATGTGAGTCTCACCCTCGGTTGTCTCAGCTCTGTCTGCCATGGCGGATGCGATCTTAAGCCTTTTGCAGAATGCAATCAGTTCATCGTGGTAATTTTCAGGCATTCAGGCCACCTCCCCGTTTGAGGAAACGGTCATAGTCTTCCAGATGGACCGGCATAGGATCGAGCTCAGGAATCAAGTCACCTGTAGTAAGCGGCGGCAGTTGCGGTACATCGGAAAAGATACTGTTATACAGACTCCTCAGGCTGTCGGGATCATGAGCTTCATAGCGGATCGCTTGTTCAACTGTGTGCAGAGCACTGTCGAAGCCTGTCCTCTCAGTAAGTTCCGACAGGATATGCAGTACATCTTTCTTCTGACTGCCAGTGCAGTTGTTCAGATAGCTCTGCATCGTATCCGGCATCATGCCGTATATGCCTGTGTTCTTGAGTGAACGCGGATGTCTGGATATATATTCAAGGTACGGGACCCATTCCAGGGTGGATAAAATCGCCCGACCCTAACAAAAGTAAAATAAAGGTATTATTTTTAGCATGAAGAGGACGCATGAAGCGTCCTTTTCATGTATTGATTATTCCGTGAATTCAGAGCATGCTCTGTAGCGCGATCGGCGCAGCCGATCCGCTTATCAAAGCAGTCATGCCGCTCTTCAGAGCAGGACTTGGTCTGTCCCGAGAGCACCGCGCTGTCAGTGGGCCCTTCAAAGCCC
>JAFRJV010000026.1 GCA_017432075.1 Mogibacterium sp.
GCTTCGATGGCCTCCTGGGTGAGTTTCCCTTCCTCCGCCATTCTCCTCATGCGCTTGGCCTGGGTGTGCGATGGTGTGCACTGCTCGATTTCCATGCACTCCCATATGTGTCCCTGTTTGAGACGAGGGATATATGAAAGCTCAACAGCAGGCCTCAGAGCAATCACTCCGTCATCGACCATATCCAGGATCTCAGGGATTAGTTCAGTGAGGCGAATATATCTTCTGATTTGATCCTTACTCTCACCAACCATCTCGCCAAGTTCGGTATCTGATCGTCCTAACTTAGTCGCCACTGGCGACGAAGTTAAATCAGACCTATGCCCCTGTCGCTTCATTGCATCAAGCTTCATCTTATATGCGAAGGCTTTCTCGCTCGGCAGGATCTTCGATCTCTGGAAATTGGCGTCCACCATGAAGATAGTCGCTTCATCCAGGCTCATCTCTACTATCTCACATCTTAGTGTCGGTATTCCTGCTATCTGGCAAGCCCTCAGTCTCCTGTGTCCGGAGAGCAGCTCGTATCTGCCGTCTTCCTTCTTACGGACTGTGGCAGGAGTAAGGATTCCGTTCGTCCTGATGGACTCCGCGAGATTCATCATGTCCTCGTCATCCTGCACCTTGAATGGATGGTCAGGAAACGGATCGATCTCCTCAAGCGGGATCTCATATATACGCTTCAGCTTCGCATCGTCCCTCTCCTCCTGTGATGAGAACAACTCATCGAGCGATGGCAGTCTCATCTCTACGCTTTTCTCGTTCGCCAATTCTCATCACCTCTTTCGTCAATGCCTCATATGCCTTTGCAGGCTTCGATTCGCGGTCATACTCGAAGATGCTCTGTCCGGCCTTGGATGCCTCCGCCGCTTTTACCGCAACAGGTATCTGTGTGTCGAATATCCTGATCTGCATTCCGTACTTCATCCTGATGGTATCTATGACCTCTTTGGCAAGATTTGTCCTGCCGTCTACCAGCGTCATGACTATGCCTTCTATCTTCAGCTTGTCGTTCGTGTGGTTCCTTACCATGTCGATGCTCTTCATCAGCTGTGTCATGCCCTTAGCAGGCAGAAATTGAGCCTGTACCGGGATGATGACGCTGTCTGCTGCTGTGAGAGCATTGATCGTGATCATGCCGAGCGACGGCATACAGTCAATCAGGATATAGTCGTAATCCTTCTTCACTGTCTTCAGGAGATTCGAGAGTATCTTCTCTCTGCTCATGGCATTCACAAGCTGGCTTTCCATTGAAGACAGGTCCAGATTGGACGGAATAAGATCAACTCCCTCGGGATGGTGGATGATCGTATCCTGAACTATAGGTTTATACTCCTGCGTCGCAAGATACATCAGTCTTCCGAGTGATTTCTCAAGCGCGTCACCGTTCCATCCGAGAGCCGCTGTCAGATCAGACTGAGGATCTGCGTCGCACAGGAGTACTCTCTTTCCCTGCCTGGCCAGACCAACGCCGAGATTCAGAGTAGTTGTTGTTTTGCCGACACCGCCCTTCTGATTACATATTGCTATCGTCTTTGCCATCAGCTCACCTCCAACGGTATCCTGATAACTGCAGAGCAGTCCTCTCTGGAGCAGTTCTGAATCATGTGATCGATCCTGAACCATTCGAACACTTCCTGACCGAAGAGCGTGTCATGGAAACGCCAGTAAACAGATTCTGCATAC
>JAFRJV010000027.1 GCA_017432075.1 Mogibacterium sp.
AACGAAGCTTTTGTCGATAACAGATCAATATTGTATACAATCATTTTTTGCAAATATGGGATTTTGCAAAAAACGAATGAGATTTTCAATAATAAAGTTTTGTGAGGCTTGCAACCACTGATGTTCAGATTTGCGAATCCCACCATCAGCTCCAAGAAGCCCTTGAAATTTCAACGTTTCAAGGGCTTTTGTTTTGGATACACTTGGATACATTTGGATACACTGAGGGGGGAGTTAGGGTTCTAACATGTCAATGCGTATGTGATCTGAGCTAATCTTTCATCCTCTTCACTCCTGTCGTAGCAGTAATTATTAAGGGTAGTCCGCTCATCAACATGTCCGGCAAGCTGCCTGGTTGTGTTGATACTGACGCCATTACTTATAAGAGCAGAGGTAAAGGTTTTTCTCTCTTTATGAGGACTGCGCTCCGCTATGCCAAGATCTTTACAGTACTTTTTCAGCGCTCTTTCGATCGCATTGTATGTGCTGATAGGTTTTCCGTTAGGGCAAAATATATAGCCATCTATATCAAGGCCCTTTTCCTGTCGGTGAGTCCTTATCAGGTCTATGATCTCTGCTGCAAGAGGTATGAGCGGGATAGTTCTGCTGCCGTAAACACCTTTTGTATGGTCAACGATCTCTCCTGTCGGAAAGCGGACCAATCTGTTTACAAGCATGCTGTTACCCGTGATATCTTCAAACTTAAGAGCAGAAATCTCACCAAGGCGAAGCCCCGTGTAAAAGAGAAATATCACTGCAAGAGGAGCGTACCACTGAACATAGTTCTCCCGCTTGTTGAAGGCTTTCCATGCTCGCTCTATAAGCATATTTTCTTCTGCCTTGGTGAACACTTGAGTGTGATCGGGCTTCTTTACCTCAGGAACAAGCACCCTTCGCCTATTGATCCTGACACTCAGGAACGGATTTTTTTCAATGATCTCGCTGTCTACCGCAAACTCAAGCATTTGTCTGAGAATGACTGAGAAATTGCCATATTTGTGAGCATTCATTTCATGCTCGCGGATCATCTTATGGACCCAGGTGTCTATCTCAAGCTTTGTGATCTGTCTGATAGGCTTCTTGACGATAGCAGCATTTTCATAATACTTGCGCCAGTCCTTTTTGATTCGTATTAATGTTGTTTCACATACGTGAACACTCTTATATTCGATCCATGCTGGGTACAGGTTTTCAAGAGTGCATACATTTTTGAACTGATTGGCTCTGATCGATTCATAGTGCCGGCATATTATAGTTTCCAGCTCATCAAGGTCTGTCTTTACAACCTGTCTGCGACCTTCTTTCTTGGTCTCGTCAGGCAGATACGTTCTCCACCTGCCATCTTTGCCCTGATATATCTTATAAGGGTGTTCTTTAAGAATTTTCTCCTTTCGTGCTTTTCTCATATTATTTTCGACGTCCCTCAAATCAATGATACCATTGTTCTCAAGAAACGCCAAAGTTTCTTCGGGAGTAAAAGACAGCGCAGGAGCTTGCGTGTCGGTCGTGACAGCTGTGACAGCTTTAGTCGGTGCGGTCATCAATACTGTCACCGCCGTCACAGCTGTCACAGAGTTCAAAGGATAGCATTCTTCCCTCAGCATGTGTTCTGCTGTATTTGTATACTATTCCTTCATCTAGCAAGAGACTGCTCTTATACTGGTTGACATACTTTGTAATGACGTTGGCGCCGACCGACTGATCGCCAAGATCTTCAAGTAATTCAGTAGCTGAGCCTCTCCAGAAGTGTCTTTCTCTGATAAAGTCCACCAGTTTATGCATGATCTCAGGGGTATTCGCAGCTGCGATCTCTTCCTGAGTCCTGACGCTGACCAGTTCCCACTTACAGTCATTGAATTCCATGACGACTTCCAGAGGCTGAATGTCTCTGCCCTTGATGTGAAGCGTTCCTCTGTTGCTGTACTCATTCTCTCTGTCAAGAAGAAGCATTGTATCAACTGCACCATTCAAGCCTTTGGTGCCGTTGAGCCTGTTGAATATGTTGTGCGCATCGCCCTGCTTTCTGGTGTGGTGTACAACGAACACTGACAGTTTATGTTTCCTGCCAAAGTCCTTAAGTATCATAACGTCAGCATAATCATTTGCGTAGCTGACTTCCTTGCCGTTGCCGCGAATAAGCTGAAGTGTGTCAATGATGATGACATTAATATCTGGTTTTTTCTCAAGAGTGTCTTCAAGCTGCTCCATAAGGCCGTCATCCAGAGTCCCGCTCTGAATGCCAAGCAGCAACCTGCCATGACCGATCTCATTTGTAAGATTGAAGAGCCTTCTCTGGAGTCTGACATATGTGTCTTCAAGGCTCAGATATAGAACATTTCCCTGCTTGACAGGATGTCCGAGGAAATCCTGTCCTGTGGCTATGCATATTGCCATATGAAGCATCATCCAGCTCTTGCCGGATTTCTCATCACCGGCAAGCACGTTTACACCACCCGGGATCAGATCTTCAACGATGAATCCGGGATCATTGAGCGGAATAAGCAGCAGTTCTTGCGCATCTACTAGTTTTAATGGTTTATACATAATGAAACCTCCATTTTTTTGCAAAACAAAAAGACCCCCGTTAGGGAGTCGAGATATAACGTGTTCAATTCTTTCTTAGTGATAACGTATTAGAATCCGAAGTTGAGGCCGGAGGATTCCTGATACATCTTGCCAAGCTTTTTAATTCGCTTGACTACGGCACTGTGTGTCTTGTAGCCAATTCTGTCCGCAATCTCCTGATTGGTGTAGCCTTCTGCTCTCATCTGTAATATCTGCTTGTCCTTATCTTTGATCTTGGACAGAAACTTGTTTACATCGACTCTCGCTTCGACCTCCTCTTCGAATGAGCTGATAGGGTCAGGGATCTCCCATTCTATGTCGTCATAATACTGCTTACAGTGTTCCTGATATCCCTCAAGAGAGATCTGAGGATGCTTAGTGCGTGTGTGATACCACTTGCGAACGAAGTCGATCTTCTGATTGCTCTCGCGATTATCGAAGTCTTCAAAACATCTGAATTCTTTTGCAGTATCAATGACAGGCTGAAGATTATTCGACTGCACAGCCCATGGTACTGCGATCGAAAGCATATAGCTCACGGCTTCCCATGACATGAAATTGAACACATAGTCATAATCGCCGCTTGCCAGTATCTCTTCTATCGTCGGCATATATCCGCACTCCTGCAGAGCCCGGGCCCATATGCCCGGACGGTGTGCAAGTTTCCAGGACGGTTCATCACCTGAGAATATTTCCATATACGGAATCTCAGGACATAAGAAAGGCCATACCATATATGCATAGGCATCCGAGAGGACCAGATTGAAAAGGTCACTCTCAACCGTAGCGATCGCAGCCTCATCTTTCCAAAGCTCACCAATAGTACGCGGGATGCTGTAAATGTCAGCGCCGCATTTTTGCAGGATATCTTCCGGTATGAAATAAAACGCAGGGATCCACGCCGCATTCCTTAGAGGTGTGACGGATCCATCTTTGCGTTCTTTCTTGATGAGCTGTGTCTGTACTACACTGCGTAATTCTGCCATCTGGGTGACCTCACGTTAACACGCGAACCTTTGTTCTAGTTGAATTGTACTGAGAACATTGTCCCTTTTTTGACTCTTCCAGCTATTCGCGGAACACTTTTTGTCCGGGCAGGCCGATTATTCAGCAAACATATCGTTCAGTACCTTCTGGAGTTCCTTCGCCTCATCTTCAGTTAGGGTCAGTCCTCTGAGCGCTATGCCCTCAGGCGACCATTTCCTGAGATCTATCTTTGGCTCTTTCCCATTCCAGGACACAAGGTTCAGTTCCTTTCTGTATCCTGTTTCCAAGCCGCTGATCAATGCGATCCTCTTGATTACTTCCATTGTCATATTCAAATTCTCCTTTCATAAAAAATAGCAGCCTTCACAGCTGCAGCTAGTAATAAGTATTGTGTTATAGGTTGTTGTGATCATCGCTCGAGGTCCCGTCCTTTCTTAGTGAGCTTACGCATAGCACGCTGCTTCTCGCGCTCGGCAATCTGTCTTTCTCTCTCGGCTTGTTCTCTTGCAGCTTTGTCCTTGAAGAGATCCTTCAACTTGTTCACGAATGCAGTGACCAAGTCAGGGAAGTGCTCCATCGCGTCAAGGAACGGTCTTGTCTTCTCGGTCAGTTCCTCATACGTGTCTCTCAGGTTCTCATACCTGGTGGCGTAGCGATCAAACCCATCGCGGTAGTACTCGATCGTCCGGTGCATGTCCCAGATGATCGAGCGACTCGTCAGACCTTCCTTGGCCAGGGCAGTGAGGTCGTTGTAGTCCTTGTCGGACAGTACCACCTTGCCTGTGATGCTCTTCTTGCCCAGGCTGTCTATCTCCTCGATCTTCCGCTTGGCTTCGAGAGCCGGCTCATAGTCAAGCTTCGCTTGCTCAATGCGGCTTTCTATCTCAGCAAGTCTCTCCCTGTCCTTTTCGATCTTGTACTGCAGAGTATCAAGGTGCACAGCGGTGCTGCCGAGTGCTCCACGCTCAAAGCCGGTGAAACCGTGACTGATCATGTGGTCGTACACCTCGTCCTGTAGTATGCTGTAACTCTTCCTGAACTTCGGTTTACCGTTCTTCCTCAGCACGATCTCACCGTGTTCATCTCTCTCCGGGATGTCCGAGGCCCATTTCTTCGAGTGACTCACCTGATGGATCACTTCCTTCACAGTTCCCCTCAGCTCCGGGTCCTTGCACCTCTTGCTCCATTTGATCTCTTTCTCCACGACAGGAATCACCATGGCGTGCAGGTGGTAGTGATATACATCCTTGCCAAGTCTCTCACTGACTTCAGTGTTCAGTTCATCAGCATGCATGACTGCGGAGACTACATGCTCGGCTCCGAACTTCTTTTCAATGAAGTGATAAGCCTCCTCATAAAATTTCTTCGCATACTCATAGCCTCCATGGTCTTCGAAATATTGCGTGTTGACATCGATGATGATCTCATCGAGCAGGGTAGCATCCTCTCGGAGACCTCTGGTGGAGATCACTCCCTCGGCCTCAAGCCTTCTGAAGATCTCAGTGTAGGTCTCGTCACCGGGATCTTTGAAGTGGATGTTGTACCTGCTCATCTCAGTGATAACGTTCTCATTGCCATAGGACTCATTCCTGCGCTCGTTGTGTCTGTAGATCTTGTCAAGACCTGATGCCTTGTACTGGACTACTCTCGCGCAGGACATGTCCGGCTTCTTTGCTTCCATAAAGCTTCCTCCTTTCTCTGATTGCGGGGCGAAGCCGGTTACACAACATTCCTGCTGAATGTGTGTAACCCACTATGACACTTTCAGCTTCGCTGCAAAGATGTCGTGGGCAAGGCTTTCCCCCTTGACTCCCTGGTGACTGTGATCATTTCTTCCGGCGCTTCGAGTTATACTCAGGACAGCACACAATGATCGCGCGGAAGCTCTGCTTACAGTCACGTTCGCACTGCCTGCATTGTTCGTTGTAAGAGATGCGGCCGTGCTCATCAAGGAAGAAATTCCATTCTTCCTTGTCACGTTTTGACATTCTCGGCATATTCATCACCACCTTTCTCCATTCAGGAATGTCTCAAAAGTAAAAACGTGCACACTAAAAAACGCCCATACCCGCCGAGAGAATGTATGATCTCGGGGCGAAAATGGACGCTTTTCTTCGCTGTAACGAATAATATTTCTGTGATCGATGACTGACACCTTACAAGCTCGCATAGAGGAAATCTCACCACTTATATAACAGTAGCAGTCACCAATATTATGTGTCTCTAATATATAACGACAATGATAATGTCAAAGTGTTCCAATGATTTATAATTATTTCAAAAAGATTTATGCGGATTTAATTCTGCTTCCATAGAAGCCTCTCTAATATATATCGACAGAGAACTATAGATATTGTTCCACAAAAATGTAAAAAGACGGACCTGCAAAGCAGATCCGTCAACCCGTTCTTTATGATTTATACTGCTAAAGCCAAGTCGTCCATGTCGAGGTCAGCCATTGCTTCAAGCATCTGGGACGGAAGTCAGGGATCGAAGAATTCATATCGGCGCCGCGAAGCGGTCGCAGACCCGTGATCTCCGTCGCTGAGCTCCTCCAGTAACAGCTCCACTGAAGAGGACTGGTTCAGGTCTAACCAGTCCTTTTTTCGTGAGTCCCATTATGAAAGTCATGGTTGAATGAGTATACGATTATAAGAACCAATGAAATGAATGCCGGGTATCCGGTGAAGACGGCCATCCAGCTCCAGTGGTTCAGTGCCCATATCTGGACTATGCTCCATACTCCCAAACCGACAGCACCGGCAATGACAGCACAAAGCAAAATAATCACCGTGTATTTGGCCTTTTCCGTCCAATCCTGCCTGTCTATCCAATTCCAAAGATATTTCATTTGCCTCCGGCTCCTTTCTTTTGATGTCTACAGGGTACGTGAGCAAAGTAAAAGGAAAAAGCATGTACATGTAAAAAATGTGTAAACAGAGGAACTTTACATACTTTTTACATTAGGCTGCATTCCCGTTTTACATTCAGTCTGTAATATGAAGCCGGTCAAATAAATTAGAAATGAAAGGAAAATGTAAAATAAGATATGGACATATTTGATATTCTGACAATGGTCGGCGGACTGGCAATGTTTCTGTACGGAATGAGCGTTATGGGTGACGGCCTTATGAGATTCTCCGGAGGGAAACTTGAGAGGATTCTCGAAAAACTTACAGACAGAAGGATCAAGGGACTGCTGCTGGGCGTGGCGGTCACCGCGGCGATACAGTCGTCTTCAGCTACAACAGTAATGGTCGTAGGTTTTGTGAACTCCGGGATCATGAAGCTCAATCAGGCAGTCGGAGTAATTATGGGAGCCAACATCGGTACTACGGTCACTTCATGGATACTGTCGCTGACGGGCATCCAGAGCGACAATGTGATACTCAGCCTCCTCAAGCCGAGCGCTTTTGCACCGGTCCTTGCAGCTGTTGGTATATATATGTATATGAAGGGCAAGGACGGCAGCCGCAGCAAGAACGGAGGCATGATCCTTCTGGGCTTTGCTGTTCTTATGTTCGGCATGGAGACAATGAGCGGCGCCGTTGCGCCACTAAGCGAGAGTCCTGCTTTTGTGCGGATCCTGACGCTGTTCTCGAATCCGCTGTTCGGCATCGCGGCTGGAGCGATCGTGACTGCAGCCATCCAGAGCTCATCGGCATCTGTCGGTATCCTGCAAGCTCTGTGCATATCCGGCGCGATCAATTATTCTGCAGCGATCCCTATAATCATGGGCCAGAATATAGGCACATGCGTTACAGCGATGCTTTCTTCGATGGGCGCAAGCACCAATGCCAGAAGAACTTCGTTTATACACCTATACTTCAACCTTATCGGAACGGTGGTATTTACAACTCTGTTCTATGTGGTTCATCACTTCGTGACTCTCGATTTTGTCAGCCAGCCGGCTACAGCAGCGGGAATCGCCGTGATACACAGTTTATTCAATATAGCCTGCACTATAATGCTCTTCCCGTTCGGGGACAAACTCGTAAAACTTGCAATCAGAACCGTGCCTGATACCGGCGATACCGATATCGAGATCAGGGCAAAAAGAGCGTCTGAAATGGGCCTTGACGAAAGATTCCTTGAGAGACCGTCGTTTGCGATCCAAAGATGCAAGGTTGCTGCCAACGAGATGGCAGACAAGGCGAGCGATGCCTTTATGCTTGCGATGGATGTCCTGAAAAATTATGATAAGGACAAGGCTGATGCGGTCATCAGGCTCGAGCAGGAATGCGATGAATACGAGGATATCATAGGTACATATATGGTAAAGCTCTCGGGAAGAGATCTGTCCCGTGAAGACAGCCAGCTGATGTCGCTGGTGCTGCATGCGATAAATGACTATGAGAGAATATCCGATCATGCAATCAATGTGGTAGAAGCAGCACAGGAAATGCAGACAAGAGAGATCAGTATGACATCCTACGGAAACCTTGAACTGGATTCCTTCGGAACCGCGATCAAGGATATCTTAATGATCACAGGGGAAGCGTTTATAAGCAATGACCGCAGCAAAGCCAGACAGGTAGAGCCGCTTGAAGAAGTAGTAGACAACCTCAGTGCAGAAATGAGGCAGAGGCATATAGAGAGGCTGCGCAAAGGTATATGCTCGATGGAGGCAGGTATCATACTGGAAGATATCCTGATCTATTTTGAAAGAGTCTCTGATCATTGCTCCAATATTGCGCTCTGCTTAATTGAGATAGGCGAAGATTCATTCGGACGTCACGAATACGTAAGCAAAAGAACGAAGGGAAGCGACCCTGATTTCCAGAACACATACACACTCATGAGGAACCGGTACACACTGCCTAAGGTTCAGGAAGGAACAGTCTGATAATGGCACTTATCTATATTGTAGAAGACGATCCGGCAATACGCGAAATAGAAGAGATGGCACTCAGGAACAGCAACCACACCGTTGAGTCCTATGAGAATGCAGCAGACTTTTTTGCCGGGATCGAACGCAAAGCGCCTGACCTTGTACTGCTGGATGTGATGCTGCCCGGTGAAGACGGCTACAGCATACTCCGTAGGATAAGAAACGATGTCAGGATCAAAGACCTGCCGGTCATAATGATCACTGCCAGGAATACTGAGATGGATCTCATCAAGGGCTTCGACTACGGTGCTGATGACTATGTGATGAAACCGTTCTCTGTAATGGAGCTGCTGTCGAGGATACGAGCACTTCTGAGAAGGACGAAAAACGACGATACTCAGTTCATCACTGCAGGCGATATATGCATTGATCATGAAAAGCATACAGTTACTGCGGCTGGGACAGCGGTCGAACTGACATTCAAGGAATACGAACTTCTCAGATATATGATGATCAACCTGAATATAGTCCTCACGCGGGAAACGCTGATGCAGAATGTGTGGGGGACAGATTTCGAAGGCGAGTCGAGAACGGTAGACATGCACATCAGGACTCTCAGACGCAAGCTGGGCGAAAGCGGCAGATATATAAGGACTGTACGCAATGTCGGATATGTCATAGATGGGACAGAGAGGGAATAGAGTGGAACAGAAGATAAATATCAGATTAACATTCATAGCACTTCTGGTAGTCGTAACTATTACGGCTGCTAATATTTTGGTTTTTTATAATCTGTTCAGGACGCAGATAACCAGCAACCTCAAGATGAATGCCAGACTGCTTATGGAGACGGAGGTTTTCCAGAGAGAGTATGATGCTCTGGGAGAAGATCCGGAAAAACTGAGCAGTTCATCACTGAGCAAACTGAAAACGGGTGATGTGAGGCTAACGTGGATCGCTGAAGACGGCACAGTATTGTTTGACAACGATGCGGGCGCATCGGGTCTGGCAAATCATCTGGACAGACCGGAAATACAGGAAGCCATGACCGAGGGAGAAGGCGAAAGCATCAGATCCTCGCAGACACTCGGAATGGACACGTATTATTACGCGCTTAAGCTTGAGAACGGGACCGTACTCAGAGTATCGACACAGGCGCATGCCATCGCAGGAGTATTCTTCAGATCCATGCCGATCGTAGCGGTCATTGCTCTCCTGATACTCGGCTTATGCATTGTGATCGGCCATGCTCTTTCAAGGCAGATAATACAGCCTATAGAAAAGATGGCAGAAGATATCGACAAGCCGACAAGCGAACCTCCGTATAAAGAGCTTGAGCCTTTTGCAGAGAAGATAAGAACGCAGCACGAGAATCTTCTTGAGGCTGTCAAGACCCGCCAGGATTTTACAGCCAATGTTTCGCATGAGCTCAAGACGCCTCTTACCGCTATCTCGGGATATGCTGAGCTTATAGAAAACGGCCTTGCGGATCCGGAGTCTGAAAAGCATATCGCGCAGCAGATAAGGGCCAATGCAGACAGACTGCAGCAGATCATCAATGACACGATACAGCTGTCCAAACTCGATCATGGCGAGACAGACATGACAAATGAAGAATTCGACCTTTATAAAACCGCTTCGGAATGCTGCCGCAATCTGACTGTAAGCGCAGAGAAAAGCGATATTATTCTGACCTGTGACGGCAGGCCGGCAGTCATCTGGGGAGATGAGGAACTGATCAAGGAAATGATCGAGAATCTGGTCCAGAACAGCATACGCTACAATAATTCAGGCGGATATGTTAGGGTGAGCGTCAGAAGAGAGGACGGACACGCAGTACTGTCAGTCAGAGACAACGGACTTGGGATCCCGAAAGAAAAGCAGAGCCGCGTGTTCGAAAGGTTCTACAGGGTAGACAAGAGCAGGTCCAGAAACAGCGGTGGAACAGGTCTCGGCCTCGCTATAGTTAAACACATCGCAGAGATCCACAATGCAGATATCGAACTTGACAGCACTCCTGGCATAGGGACAGAGATAAGTGTGCGCTTTCCTGAGATGAGCAGAGACTAGACCAGTATTTGCAAAGGGTTCAGAAATGCGAATCCCGTCATAAGGCTTCCTCCAGATTAAACGCCGTTGGCGTAAGGTCGGAAACCGTGATCTCGATGTCAGGACTCCGTCACTACGTGACACCTCACATCAAGTCCGTCGGCGCTGCTTCTCCGATAACAACTCCAGGACTCCGGGTTTGTTCCAGAGTTTTGTAAGCAAATCTTCACAGTAATCTGGTTTAAAAGACGTAATTTTTAAAGTATTAAAAGGTTGTAAGGCATTTGTAAAAGGTCGGGTAATGACCACTGGATACACTTTTGGATACACCGTGTGAGGGACGTCTCTCCTTCCTTGGAATTTCAACGGTTTTAAAACTGCTAATTTGTTCGACTCCCCCTATCAGCTCCATTTTTGAGGACTTTCGGTCAATTCCGGAAGTCCTTTTGCTTTCTGGCTTTCGTTGAAATTCCAATATGTTGAGCAATATCGACAAACGCTGGACTACGAGGCAAAACGCAGCTTAACGAGGGGATGAAGGGGATTTTTTGTGGGGTGTCTCGTGGTATATTAGGAGAAACGAAGTTGATCCTTTGAAGCTTCAACCTCAGTGCTTCCAATATGTACCCGACTTTTCGACTCTCGTCAACCGCGACAGACTCGTCTCCCGACACACTTCGACGCCTTACATTATGCGAGAGTCATCCTCCTTCAAGTGGGATCTGAATGAGATGTCTCACTCGCTTTATATGATAAATGCGGATATCAAATTGTAAATGATACAAGCAATACATATCGCGATTCGCACAATTGCAGATCGCGATCTTTTTATTTACGATGATTATGACAATAGTGATTATTATGATCGGAGGTGAATGTTATGTTCAATCCTAAGTATAGATTCACTCATGATGAAGTGAGGATCATAGTCCTCGCACTGGTAGAGCTAAAGAACCAGCTCCTGGCTGAGGGCAGATATACCGATGCTGTTGATGAACTGCTTATTAGGTTCGTCAACAAATAACGCGTTTCCTATTTCTCCGGCTTTCGACTTAATGCAGGAGTCCAAAGTTCAAACAATGTTGCACCTAAAACTCTCAAAAGTGCAAATCCTGCACTTTCAAGTGAAGAGGAGGTGCTGAATATGATCCGCAGAGTATCTAGTTCAAATCCGGAGTTCGGGGAGATGATGAAGAAATATTTGGCGGAGTAAAAAACTGGTCGGTATTATTACACCGACCAGTCCTTACATGTTTTCATATTGATAGGGCCATTAGCCTATCAGGAGCTTGATGTCATCATCTACGTTCGTGATTCCGCCGATTCCGAAATTCTCAACCAGAATGTTTGCTACATTAGGTGAGAGGAAGCCCGGCAGTGTAGGTCCGAGGTGGATATTCTTGACTCCGAGGTAGAGGAGTGCAAGGAGGACGATGACGGCCTTCTGCTCGTACCAAGCGATGTTGAATGCCAGCGGCAGATCATTGATATCATCGAGCTCGAATACCTCTTTGAGCTTTAGCGCTATGAGTGCGAGCGAATATGAGTCATTGCACTGTCCGGCATCGAGTACGCGAGGGATACCGCCGATGTCACCGAGGGCCAGCTTATTGTATTTATACTTCGCACATCCGGCTGTCAGAATTATCACATCCTCAGGCAGTTTCTTTGCGAACTCTGTATAGTAATCTCTTGATTTCATCCTGCCGTCACAACCAGCCATGACTACGAATTTGCGGATGGCACCTGACTTAACAGCATCAACTACTTTATCTGCAAGGGCGAATACCTGCTCGTGGGCAAATCCGCCTACGATGCTGCCTGTCTCGATCTCCGTAGGAGCCTGGCAAGTCTTAGCCTGCTCGATGATAGCTGAGAAATCCTTAACTGTGCCATACTCTCCATCGATGTGTCTGCATCCGGGATATCCTGCAGCTCCTGTAGTCCAGAGTCTGTCTTTATAGCTATCTGCAGGAGGGACTATGCAGTTTGTGGTCATAAGAATAGGTCCGTTGAATGTAGCGAACTCTTCTTTTTGTTTCCACCAAGCGTTTCCGTAGTTGCCGACGAAGTGCGGATACTTTTTGAAAGCAGGATAGTAGTGAGCAGGAAGCATCTCAGAGTGTGTATATACATCAACTCCTGTGCCGGAGGTCTGCTCGAGGAGCTGCTCAAGATCCTTAAGGTCGTGACCGGATACGAGGATTCCCGGGTTTGTGCCTACGCCGATGTTGACTGATGTAATCTCAGGGTTGCCGTATGCACCTGTGTTAGCACCGTCGAGAAGAGCCATTCCGTCTACACCGAATTTGCCTGTCTCGAGAGTGAGATCTACGAGATCTTCCGCTGACATGTTCTCATCAAGAATCTGCGCAAGTGCGCTTTGGATGAATACATCGATGTCTTCGTTATCCTGCATAAGAGCGTTGGCATGCTTTGAGTATGCAGCGAGGCCCTTGAGTCCGTAAGTGATGAGCTCCTTAAGGCTTCTGATATCTTCATTCTCTGTTGCGAGCACGCCTACCTCATCGGAGACAGCCTTAGCTTCAAACTCTGCTTCACCCGCGTTCCAAACGGCTGCTGCAGGAAGAGATGATGCATCATCAAGTTTACCTATAAGAGCCTCTTTAGCTGCGAGTGTCTCTTTGATCTTTGTCACTATGACCTCTTTATCGAAGTTGGCGTTGGTAATGGTAGTAAATAAATTAACTGTAACGAGGTGGTTGATATCCTTTTCTACCGTTTTACCTTCAGCGCGAAGGGCAGTGGCAACTGCGGACAGGCCCTTTGTGACATAGATCAGAAGGTCCTGCATGGAGGCGACTTCCGGAGTCTTGCCGCATACGCCCTGAACTGTACATCCTGTGCCTTTAGCTGTTTCCTGGCACTGATAACAAAACATTTTACAATCTTGACAACTCATTTTTAGTCTCCTTTTCTTTGGTGGATTAGATTTCTTGTATATTGCATCTCGATTAATCGAGAATTCTGCCGTCTCTTGAGATGGTGACTACCTGCCAAGGGATGAATATACCACTAGCCTGTAGTGCGTTCTTAGCTGCTGTCTCGAGCCCGCCGCAGCAAGGAACTTCCATGCGCACGATAGTTACATCCTTGATATCATTATTCGCTATGATGGCTGTAAGCTTTTCCGAATAGTCGACTGCATCGAGCTTAGGACAGCCGATTATAGTGGTGCGGCCTTTCATGAAGTCCTCGTGCATATTTGCATATGCGTACGCGGTGCAGTCTGCTGCGATCAGCAGCTTTGCGCCGTCAAAGAACGGTGCCTCAGTAGGAACGAGCTTGATCTGGCAAGGCCACTGAGCGAGGCGTGCTGTTGCTCTTGTAGGGGCCGCCTCTTGTGTATGAGCTGCCAGCGCCTCGCTCGCAGCGCCCGGGCATCCTGAGGTATTCGCACTCTGCATCTGCATGGCACGTGAGCCCGGGCATCCGCCCTGATGGGCGGAGTGGCCTTGCTCTTTCTGCTTCGCGACCATCATTTTTCTTCTTTCATTTTCGTCTTCGATTTGCATAATCTCTTCAAATGTCATATTCTTCACCTGGTTTCTGTGCTCTTCCTGAGTTCTCTTTACAGCCGCATCATCATATGCAGGGGCCTCTCTCTCCTCAAACGTGATGGCGCCTGTCGGACATGAAGGCAGGCAGTCTCCGAGTCCGTCACAATAGTTTTCTCTTACGAGCTTGGCTTTGCCATCGATAATGTCGATTGCTCCTTCGTGGCATGCTGTGGCGCAGAGTCCGCATCCGTTACATTTTTCTTCGTCAATCTTTATAATCTTTCTTATCATTTTTGAATCCTTCGTTTTTCGTAATCGGTATTCGCTTGTCTTTACACTGACATTCTAGTAATATTTGGAATGAAAGTACGTGGTTATTACCACCAAATGAAATATATTTTGAGGACTGCAAATATGGATGTAAAGAAGGTTCTAAACACGGTAATCTTCAATGGCATGACGGACGGTGAAATAGAGGCTGCCCTAAAGGGGCTCAAGGCTTCTGAGAAAAAGTATGGAAAGGGAGAAGCTATCTTCTTGGCAGGAGATACAACAAGTAGAATGGGGCTTGTTCTGTCCGGCAGCGTTACCATAGAGAGCAATGATGTCTGGGGCAACAGAATGATTTTAAGTCACGTGGAAGAAGACGGCTTCTTTGCAGAGACATACGGACTGCTCGGAGATGAGATAATGCTCGTTGATGTTATAGCCAACGAGGACTCTGAGATACTGTTTCTGACCGTAAAGAATCTCACGTCCAAGGTGTCTGACGAGGGGACTTGGGTCATTAAAGCAGTCTCAAACCTACTTTCGATTTCAGCACAGAAAAACCTGATGCTGTCCGGGCGGAGCTTTCATACTTCACCGAAAACCATACGCGACAGAGTTATGTCCTATCTGAACAGCCTGTACATAAAGCAAAAGAGCAGGGAGATAGTGATACCTTTCGATAGGCAACAGCTCGCAGACTATCTGAATGTAGAGAGAACAGCCCTTTCAAAGGAGCTCGGGAAGATGCGAGACGACGGTCTGATATCTTTCAAAAAGAACAGATTCACAATAGAAGAACAATAACAAATGGTGAAAGAAACAATATTACATCTCTAAGCAGTATAAGACTCAAAAGAATACATAAGAATTATGAGGCTTCAATAGAAGTTCTGCTGTTTCCTTTGTTTATAAGCGCTGCGCGTTACGGGATAGAAAGGGTAAAAACAGAATTACTGAATGAGCCAATTATTAAATGCATGATGATTGAACCGTAGTGCTTATAAAACTGCGACTATTAAGGAGGAAATCAAAATGAGCAAGCTGATTAATGTTGATGAAGAGTACAAAGAGTGGATTCATAGTGTAAGCCAAAGGTTCAAACGCAGCCAGATCAAAGCCGCAATTAAGGTTAATGATGAGATGCTGAGGTTCTATTGGTCGTTAGGAAGAGATATTCATACAATGGGATTGGAATCAAAATATGGGTCGGTTTTATGAGTTGTATCCAAATGCAAGTTTAATTAACGAACAGATTGTGCCCCAAGTTGGGGCAAAAACTAACGACCCTGATGCAGAGAATCGTCCTCAAGTTGGGGACGATTCTGAAATAGTATTCTGTATTCCGTGGGGCCATAATAAAGTGATAATTGATAAGTGTAGAAGTAACCGTGACAAAGCATTGTTTTATGTTCGGAAGACTTTGGAGAATGGCTGGTCCAGAGCTATGCTGCTTAACTTCCTGGATACAGGTTTGTATGAGAGGCAGGGAAAGGCAGCTACAAATTTTGCCCTAACACTGCCGGAAGATGACAGTGATCTGGCTCAGGAAATAACTAAGGATCCGTATAACTTTGATTTCATTACACTCACTGAAAGATACAACGAGAAAGAGATGAAAGATGCCTTGATGGATAATGCAGAGCAATTCTTCCTTGAATTGGGACGCGGTTTTTCTTATATCGGCCGTGAAGTGCGGATTATGGTCGGAAAGAAAGAGAAATGCATGGACATGCTGTTCTTTAACTACATAACCAAATGTTTTGTTGTACTCGAAATCAAAGCAGGTGACTTTGCGTCTCCAAACACCGGACAGCTCGGAACATATGTTGTCGCTGTAAATCATCAAATGAAAGAAGAGTGGATGAATCCTACAATCGGCTTGCTGATATGCAAGGATAAGGATGAGATCGAAGCACAATATGCACTTGAATCAAGCAGCCAACCTCTTGGTATCTCGAGCTATGAACTTTCAAATTTAATACCTGATAATTACAAAGGATCTATGCC
>JAFRJV010000028.1 GCA_017432075.1 Mogibacterium sp.
CACCAAAGCCAAGAGACTACAGATACTCGCTCAACAAGAAGCTCAAGAGACTCGCTCTCAAGTCGGCGCTCTCCGCAAAGGTTGCTGATAACGAGCTGATCGTAGTAGACGAGTTCAAGTTCGCAGAGCCTAAGACAAAGGAAATGGTCAAGGTTCTCGAGAACATCAAGGCAGACAAGAAGGCGCTGATCGTCATGGATGAGAAGGATGAAAACGTTGTAAGATCCGCTCACAACATCCCGGGCGTCAGGACCGCACTGGTAAGCACCATGAACGTATACGAGATCGTAAACCACTACACACTCGTGCTCACCAAGGCAGCAGCCAAGAAGATCGAGGAGGTGTACGCATAATGAAGACTGGATACGACGTATTACTGAGGCCTATCATCACTGAGAACAGCATGGATATGGCTGCGGAAAAGAAGTACGCATTCAAGGTTGCGCAGACCGCAAACAAGACCGAGGTCCGCAAGGCTGTCGAAGAGATCTTCGGCGTAGACGTAGCCAAGGTCAACATCATGAACGTCAGCGGAAAGAGAAAGAGACTGGGAAGAACATTCGGAACGACATCTTCATATAAGAAGGCGATCGTTACACTCACTCCTGACAGCAAGGAGATCGAGCTCTTCTCAGACATGTAATTAAGGAGGCAGTAGGAAATGGGAATCAGAAAGTATAAACCGACATCCCCGGGACTCAGAGGTATGACGGTCTCCACATTCGAGGAGATCACTACCGATAAGCCGGAAAAGTCTCTTACCGTCACCCTTAAGAAGCACTCGGGAAGAAACGTAAGAGGCAAGATCACCGTCAGACACAGAGGCGGCGGTTACAGACCTAAATACAGGATCATCGACTTCAAGAGAACGAAGGACGATATCCCTGCAACAGTAAAGACGATCGAGTACGATCCGAACAGAACGGCAAACATCGCACTCCTCGTTTACGCAGACGGAGAGAAGAGATACATCATCGCTCCTAATAAGCTGAAAGTCGGCGACGTAGTTGAGTCGGGTCCGAACGCGGACATCAAGCCGGGCAACGCACTGCCGATCGCAAACATTCCTCTCGGCACGATCATCCACAACATCGAGCTCAAGCCGGGCAAGGGCGGACAGCTGGTAAGAGCAGCCGGTAACGGCGCTCAGCTGATGGCCAAGGAGGGAGACTATGCACAGGTAAGACTCCCGTCCGGAGAGGTCAGAATGGTAAGCATGAAGTGCAGAGCCACAATCGGCGAGGTTGGCAACATCGATCACGGCAACATCCAGATCGGTAAGGCCGGCCGCAAGAGACACATGGGATGGAGACCTACAGTCAGAGGTTCCGTAATGAACCCTAACGATCACCCACACGGCGGTGGTGAAGGTAGAGCTCCGATCGGACGTAAGGGTCCTGTCACTCCATGGGGCAAGCCGACACTCGGTTACAAGACACGTAAGAAGAACAAAGACTCTAACAAGTACATTGTTAAGAGAAGAAACGGCAAGTAGAGAGGAGCAAATTAATGGGAAGATCGCTTAAGAAAGGCCCGTTCGTAAACAAGAAGCTTCTTGAAAGAGTAGAGGCAATGAACGCAGCCAATGAAAAGACCGTACTTAAGACATGGTCAAGATCATCAACTATTTTCCCTCAGATGATCGGTCACACGATCGCTGTCCATGACGGACGCAAGCATGTGCCTGTATACATCACAGAGGATATGGTTGGACACAAGCTCGGCGAGTTTGCTCCGACCAGAACATTCAAGGGTCACTCCGGTGACAGAAAACTCTAAGTCAGTAAGTAACAGAAAGGAGAAGCTATACTATGGAAGCTAAAGCAGTAGCCAAGTATGTAAGAATGTCTTCAAGCAAGCTCAAACCTGTTACTGATCTGGTAAGAGGTAAGGACCTGAATGAAGCACTCACAATTCTCAAGTTCACCCCGGGTAAGGGTTCTGAGCTTATCGAGAAGGTAGTAAAGTCCGCAGCAGCTAACGCTGAGAACAATCACGAGATGGATCCTGACAAGCTCTATGTAGCAGAGATCAACGCAAACCAGGG
>JAFRJV010000029.1 GCA_017432075.1 Mogibacterium sp.
ACCTGATCAAGTCGCAGGTTGCCAACGAATGCAAAAGGATCATCAGAAAATTGGAGAAGGAACCCTCCTACCCGGATACGAAGATGTGTGAGCTGACTGACGGTTCTCTTGTCGATGACCTAGAACTGTCGTTTCTCTGGCTCTATCTGCAGATGTGCTATGCGCAAGGGCGTCGCATCCCAGATGAGGGAGCCGTTCTGTATCGCGAAGTTGAGGACAGGATCTTCGCTTCCTTTCCGTGCAGAGCCTATTATTCGGATGAATACCGCGCACTGCTGATCGATACCCCGGCGGTACTGGGGAGCTACAGAACACACGCCAGCAGGGCAAAAGAGAATCTCGTCAAGGATCTGGTTCTGCTTGGTGTAAGAAGGTATCTGTCTGCGTCCGGAAAAAATGCTGCTGCTCTGCTTGATCTTCCCTTTGCCGTTTGTCTTTACAGGAGGTGTCTGTGCAATCTGAGCAGTGCAAGTGTTCCGGATATCGACAACATCGAGGCAAGAAAGATCATCAACGTCCTTGTCAGGGAACTGGATCTCGATGATTCGTACAGCTGTCTGATTACAAGCGTCAATTCGATCGAGTTTATCCAAGGCGGACATTTCTCCGGGACGTCCGTCCTGCTGGTCTCTGAAGAAAAAAGGAACGCTCTTGAGAACCGGTTCCTTTCAGAAAACAGGTCTTTCGATTTCTTAAGAGGTAAAGGGCATCAATAAAAATGTAACAATTCTGTGCTGTCTTTATACAAGTTCACATTTTTGTTTCTGTTTGGTTATCGAAATCTTCGATTTTTACTGATTATTTTTGGATTCGGGATCGCATAATTTAAACTTCTTTGGTTTCAACGACAAAAGGCATGCAGAACTCTCTCGTTCTTCATGTATCCATTCATACAGGGGGATCCGAAAGTATCGGCTGTCTTGTCTTTGTTCATTAAGTTTCATGAATCTGCCAGTCTGTTTCCTTGTTGGGGAAACAGACCGTAGCGTATGGCACGAAAGCCTGAAATGCTGAAGGGCGAGGAGCGGAGCCCAAGCGAACGGTTCCGGATGAAATCCTGGAACGGTGAGCGCAGGGTGGCACATAAAGTCATATCCGAAATCATCGACTCGCATTCTGCCATCGGCGAACAGGATGGCGCACAGGCAGGATGCGCCTTCCTGATTCGACGACGAGCATGAACGGACCTGAACCGTCAGGGTGAACGGTCCTGAATGCGAAGCCCAAAGGATGTGTTACGAGACGTGAGCCTGCGAGCAGTCTTGTCACGCATCCTGCAGGGTGGCGTCTCAACACCCGCGCACCCGAAAGTTACGTATCTTCACTTGATAACACATAAAAGGAGGAGCTGTTTTGAAGAAATATATACTGGAAGCCATGAGGTTTCTCTATATGTATGGTCCCTGCTACAAGTCTGATTTCTATCAGCTTCTGGGGGAATCCGGAAGAATCACCTACGGCCGCTTGCAGCAGCGCGTTCTGAAGGAAAGGGGAAATGAAGCCTTTCTGGAAAGGCAGATCGAAGTGGAAGGTGTGAAAAGGCAAGCGGGCCAAACGACGACGATAGTCGCGTTGTCCCCGCAGGGGGAGACCTACTACAAGGATCACGAGGAGCCAAGATTCCTCAAGTTCCCCCGCGCCAAGGAAAGCCTGTTCACGACCGTTCAGCTTAAGAGGGTCCTTTACCCCCATCTGACAAACCAGAAGGTCTTCATCATGTACTGTCTTGCCGGGGTTCCCTGCTTTCCGTACGAGAAGCCTTCGCTGGGCTATCTCTCCTTCAATCTGAGTGCCGATAAGTTCGGGATCAGGAAAGCCCCCTACTCCAACAGCAACCTTGACCGCTACTACGAAGGTCTCAACAGCAGCAACAGGAAGGAGAAGCTGGAGGAATTCCTGAAAGCCGGCGCTTTCTACACCAAGGCGGAGGTGACCGACTATCTCAAGTCGACCGACAAAGGAAGCGCCGATGCGATCAAGGGCGTCGATTGGCAGGGGATATTCCTTTCGAACACCAACCTGTTTGTGAACTTCGTGCTTTCCTATGGCGAAAACAAAAGGGTCTATGTCCGCAACGAGTCGATGGCCAACCTGCTGACCAAGCTCTCAAGAAGGATCACCGTCTTTACAAACGTGGCCAGAAGGATCCCGGCGCTGGCCGATGCTTCTTCTTCATCAAAAAGCGGCGTCTATGAAAACGCGATCGATGCGATCACCATCGGTATCGGCCCCTCTCACACATACTCTGAGGCCATGGGCAACAAGAGGGGAAGGATCAAGGGCAAAGACCTTACCCAGATGACCGAGAAAGCCAGGGAGTTCGACATCCTGGACTGCACCTCGAAGCGCTTCAAGCGGATCTATTCGATCGATGACAGAGACCAGGGGATACGGATGCTCAGCTACATCACCTCCCACTCCCTTGAGGAATGGAAGGAAGAAGGCGACAGACTGTTTGCCGAGGACGGCCGCTTTGAACTCGACCAGAAACAGCGGCTTTACCGGGCAACCTATCTTCCGCTGTCGGTGAGAGCCCTTTATCTTCCGGTTTACGAAATCAAGCTTCTGAAAAGGATCGCCGACGAGGCAAGAGCCAGGAATCTGCCGATCCTGATCGCCGCCAGGAAAGAAATGATGGAGACGCTGTCGCATTGCGTCCACATCGAATCGATCCAAAGCGGAAAAGACGGCTCGTCCCAGCCCGGTCTGTGGTTCATCGAACTGACAGAGGAAGATGACAGCATTGCCCTTGGAGATCTTATAGATGAAAAATCAGGCGTGTTTCACATCTACAACAGAAACGGCTACATCGCCGGCAGGCAGATGATCGACTCCTGCCTGGCATCCATGGGCTATAGGATCGCAAACGAAAAGGAATACCTTGAACTGGCAAAGATCTCTATGGACCAGAAAGACCTGGCAGGGGACGACTACGAGATCCGCTGCCGTTTCTTCAATGCGATCGCAAGATCAGGCGCAGCAGAATTCATCACCCCTTTCAAAGACAGACTGGGCACAGAGGGTGGCAGTCCGGTAAAACTCATTGAAGCAAAGCCGAAGGAGAAAAAAAGAGTGCAGCACAGCACAAAGACCCTGGGCATTTACACCACCGGCGAATTCAAGAAACAGCTGGACAAACTGTCGAACGATATGAACACCAGCACGTCGGCTCTGTCCAGAAGGATCCTTCAGACAGTAGTCAGGAAAGCCGGGCGCACCGCAGAAGAAAAGGGCATATCGATGAAAGATGCGCTGAGCGGTCTGTTAAGCAGTATCACTGTATCAAAAGCTGAAAAATCATAGTAAAATGTAGAGGATGAAATCCACAAAGCCCAAGCTCATTAAAAAGCGGAACAAGGTGATCACGCCGGCCAGAGAATGGACCAAGGAAGCGTTCGAATCCTACCGGGAGTACCAGATCAGGTACACCAAGGAGAACTACCGGACGTTTGCGCTCAGGCTCAACCGGGAAAAGGATGCCGATCTGATCGACTGGTTTGAATCCCAGGAGAATTTCGCTGACTATATCAGAGAGCTGGGCCGCAAGGACATGGAAAAGAAGAAAAACCGTAAGTGAGTGATTGCTTACGGTTTTTTGTATCGTGGTTTGTTTCAGGGTTTTCTTGGGCGTGCCGCTTTGAAATTCACTCTACCAGCACGTTCCCGGGGCAACGTTTATCGAGTTTGCTGCGGCGTTTTTGATGACGTTGTATCTGGCTACTTTCCCGTCTGCCGTGCCGTTCAGATATCTTCCTTCGGTATTTGCGATATTACAGACCGTCTTTGCCTTGCAGCCGAAATGTTCTGCGATATCCTGACCGAAGCCCTCCATAAAGAGATTGCCTTCGCTGTCATAGACGGAATAGTAGTTCCGGTAGTTTTCCCTTGCCCTTGGTCTGTTGTTTCTAAGCAGGTTTTTCAGCCCCCGCTTGCTCTGGTCCGTTATGCCGAACCGGTCGTCCCATTCCATAAGCTGCTGCCTGATGTCTTCAACGTCGCAGACAGCGCGTTTCATCTGGGTCGTGCCGTAGGTCTTTACCACCAGATATCTTGCGTAGGGGTTCCTGTTGCTGAGTCGGAGCCTGTAAACTCCGTCCTTGCTGATGTTGTCGAACATGGTTCATTACCTCTCTTTCAGAAATTGCCCTTTCCGAATCGTAGGTGATTCCAACCATTGCCGTATTCATTTCAGGTTTTCAAGGTGCTGGTCAATGTTTTCGACCGTTACGTTTTTGAGAACAAGGGTTGCTTCCTTCTTGCTGTATTCGTAGACATCGAATTCATCCATAAGTCTGATGCCCCGATCGTCCTGGACCAGCGTTCCCGCAAGGGTGATGTATCTGAACCTGAATGATTCTTTACCTCCTTCTGTCTTCCGGTTGTATCCGGCAAGCACATTGTACAGGTCCGTGAATTCGTATCCGTTGTACAGCAGTCTGTCGACGTATCTTTGCAGATTGTTGAATTCGTCCTTGCTTAACCTCGAAATCGCTTCTTTTCTTTCACCGA
This sequence comes from Mogibacterium sp., assembly GCA_017432075.1. Lineage (GTDB taxonomy): Bacteria > Bacillota > Clostridia > Peptostreptococcales > Anaerovoracaceae > Crickella. The sequence goes on from JAFRJV010000029.1 coordinate 4,510, forward strand.
GGTTTTTATGAGACGTCGTCATCGACTCATGTCCTTCGGTCTTCGTTTCGTGTTTTTCCATACCATGTGTTTCTATACTCCCGCTATTGCAGCGAGCCCTTTTCCGTATTTGTCCCGGCACTCTCTGTCCAGCCTTCTCCAATTGCTCAATTCTGCTTCGTTGCATATGCCTGATATCGCAAGATCGTATGCGTCGATCTTTTCTTCCAGGTGATACCTCTGAACAGAGGAGTAGGAACCGTCATACAGTTTCTTAAGCTTTGCTTTCTGCTTTTCCAGGTATCGTATTTTTTCTTCGTAATAGTCTTCCATTGTGTCCTTTCTCAGCTGTTGAGCGAAGCTGCTGCGCTTTCCAAAGATCCAAGCAGATGATCCAGTGATGCCGCGTTGGCACCGCTTATGCTTTCTTCGTCTGCCATGCATATCCTGATCATTCCGGAAAGGGTGTTGATCCTTTTTACGATTTCGCCTACAGTCACTTTTCTCTCTTTGGGCGGATCTGTCGGAAATGCTTCCGATGTCCTGTCGAGTTCCTTTTTCAGGAAAGATTTGACGGTTGTGTTTGACATGTCCAGTCCACACATTTTCCTGATGTAGTCCAGTCTTGGCCTGAAGTTGTCTCTGATGTACTTGTCATCGACTTCGTGCGTTTTTGATTCCTCCATGATGAACTGGTTTCTGAAGATATCGGTGTACTTCTGCCTGACATCCGGGGCCAGCCTGTTCCAGATGCTGCTGGCTTCCGTTGCCTGCTGTCTGATCTCTTCCGGGGATTTCCTGCCAAGATTGTTCTGCAGCAGCATTTCTCTTTCAGCGATCTCGTCTTTC
>JAFRJV010000004.1 GCA_017432075.1 Mogibacterium sp.
AATTTTCGAGGACTAACAAGTTTTGCTTGTTTGTCTTTTCTTTCAAAGTCTTTCATTTTCAGGACTTTCGCCCTGTTAATTCAAGACCTGTTCTGCACTATGAAGTTTTCAAGGTTCCGCTGTGCTTTTCAGCGACAGCTTCATTATTATATATAGGCCCGCCCAGTCTGTCAACAACTAATTTTATTTTTTTTGATTTGATTTCAATACAAATTGTTACCTTCTAATTCGGCAGTTTTTCCTGTCCTTTTTTGTCCGGATCAGAATCCCTGAAAAGCTTCTCTTCACTGGTGTAGGGCTCAGAAACCGAACCTCCTGACAGTTCCATTGGTTCCCATATAGTATACGGCGGATACCTCAGCAGATACCTTTTATATGCCCTTTTTGTGCTCAGCAGCGCATTTTTCCCCAGAGCAACCGACTGTCCGGATGTAAAGTTGACCGAATAGTTGCTTATATCGCTTATGTGGTCAAGATTTATTATCAGTCTCTTGATCGGTCTGTAAAATGCTCTCTCCGCCAGAGAGTTCGCTATCGTATTGAGTCCTCCGTAAAAGGAGTAATCCTTCGCGGCGGTGATCACGTGCACCTTGCGCCCTTCCTGTTCGATCACCTCTATATCATCGATCCTGATCTTTGCGCATTTATTTGCACTGATGACTGATATATATTCCGGAAGTGCCGTGCGGCGCTTCTTCTGATAATCATATTTCTGCATGTCTCCCTCCTATTATATATAATGTATGCCGCTGCCATATCTTCCTCATATGGCGTGTATTACATAATATGTCACACAGGAGTGCATAGCTGACGGAATTAATCACGCAAAAAAGCGCCGACTGGTGCTCTATATAATATATTGAAAACAAATTGTAAACTATGCTACAATTCTAGCCGTAGAGTAAATATCAAGCGTTAAGTGTCCTGGGATGGGATGTTGCCCGGGAACGAAAACTTTCAGAGTTGCGGTTTGATATTGCATCCGCTACTGCAGATCAATAATAAGCAAGGGTGAACCTCTTGGGACGTGATTGCTGCAGTCGGGCGTTTTCCGTTATTTCGTTGCAATTACTGTGTTCCGGAGGTTTTTATAATGAAAAAAACAAAATTCACAACAGAAATGCTCGTATTTACGGGCTTCATGATCGCACTAGCTGTAGTGCTTTCCAAACTGGTCTCGATCAATATATCGTTTCTCAGGATAGGATTCGGTTTTCTCCCTATCGCTGTGCTGGCGATACTGTACGGGCCTTATGTAGCTGCCATAGGTTATGGCATCGCAGACCTGCTGGGAGCCTGGCTCTTCCCTACAGGCACTTTCTTCCCGGGATTCACCGTATCAGCGGTTCTTACGGGTCTCATCTTCGGATGGGTATTATATAAGAAGGAAGTCACATTCGTCAGAGCTCTGATAGCATCGGCGCTCGTGTGCCTCATAGTAAATCTGCTTCTCAACACCTGGTGGCTTACATTCATTATAGGCAAAGGCTTCAATGTGCTTATCGCTTCGAGAGCCATAAAGGAGATAGTTGCCATCCCGATCATGGCGCTGCTCATAGTCGCGATAGACAAGGCGGTTCTCAAGCGCATCAAAGGCAGCAGCCAGCCTGTACCTGCATCTGAATAGCACTGATCATTTGCATAAACCGAAAGGACACATTATCAGTATCGACAATGTGTCCTTTTTCATTTTCTTCAATTGTGTTAATTCGCTGATCATGAATTTATCACTTCGTACAGCGAATCTGCGTCATCCTTGCGTACTGATTCAGGCATCGCAAGAACGCGTACTTTGAGAACGTTGGATCCGAAGGTCACCTGTATCACATCTCCTATCTTGAGATCAAGACCCGGCTTCGCGATCTTTCCGTTTACTTCGACCCTTTCCTGCTCACAGGCATCTTTCGCCACTGTGCGCCTTTTTATTATTCTCGAATTCTTAAGGAACTTATCTAATCTCATCAATGTCTCCAAACATCAAAAAGAGCGGATAGCCTGGGCTATCCGCATCTCCTTGTTTTTCTTAATTACTTATTGACAGCATCCTTGAGGGACTTGCCTGCCTTGAATACAGGAGCCTTGGAAGCCGGGATCGAGATAACCTTATCTGGCTTCTGAGGATTTCTGCCTGTTCTGGCCTTTCTGCTTCTTGTCTCGAATGTTCCGAATCCGATCAGTCTTACGCTGTCGCCTGCTACGAGAGCTTCTTCGATTGTCTCGAGAACTGCGTCAAGAGCCATCTCAGCATCTTTCTTCTTGAAACCTGTCTTATCTGCAACCTTTGCTACCAGATCTGCTTTATTCATAATAATTCCTCCTTAACAAGTAGTATCATATACTATGCATATTATAGGGGTGAGTTTACAATAAGTCAACCCTATAAATCGTTGAAATTTTAGGATTTCCGTCCATTTTTTGTTGCGTTTTTTCTCTATTTTGCGACCCTGAGTTTCACCGCCAGCCTGTATAAAAGCTCGCCTTTTGGTATGAGTTCTATCTCCTCTTTTGTCACCGCTCCTGTCCTGAACGCGGCCACGAAATAGACCGCTGCAGCAAACATTATCGAGACCAGAGTCGAAATCGAATTGCTCGAGATGATCATGAAGATGAGCTTGTACGACACAAATGCAGCGGCGCCCATGATCAGTGCGGCACCAAGAGGCTTGATGAATATGCTCTTTATATCAAGTGAAACATCAGTGTACTTTTTGAGTGCTCTGTAGTTGAGAATGCCTGCCGTAACGTAAGCCATGACCGATCCGAAGGCGGCACCATTAATATTGATCGCCGGGATGCCCAGAAGTATGTACGAAACGATTGCCTTCACGACAGCGCCTATGAGCAGGTTCCATACAGGCAGCATCATTTTGCCTATTCCCTGCAGGCTTGTCGAGAAGGTACGCATTATAGCGAGCGTAATAATGGACACGGCCAGTATCTGAAGAGCCGGTACAGCCATTACCGCTTCATCATACTTCTTATAGAAAAGCATGGTGAGTATCGGCTTTGCGAGCACGATAAGTCCTATTGCGCACGGATATGTGATGATCATCATGGTCTTGAGACCTGTCTTGATGTGTTCATCGAGATCCTTTTTTATTTTCAGCGTGTAAGCTGTAGTAACTGCCGGCATCAGGCTGATGCAGATAGCGTCAATAAAGATGTTAGGCAGATTGATTATTGGGTCACAGAATCCGCCCATAAGGCCGTACAGCTTGTCAGTCATCACACGGTCAAAGCCTGCGTCCAGAAGTCTTCTTGGAATGATTGCTGCATCGATATTGAACATGATCGGCATTACCGCCGAGCCTATGGTTATCGGGATCAGGAACGCAAGAAGTTCCTTAAGCCTGCTCCTGTCAGACTCCTCTCTGACTACGGAGTTTTCATAGAGCTTTGTGCGGGCATCCTTGTCGCGCGCGTAGATGAACATCATCGCTATGAACGCTGCGATTATGCCTGCTGATGCGCCGAATGTCGCTCCTGCTGCAGCCTTCACAAGGCTGGTCTTGTAGAACACGAATGCAAGTGAAAGACCTGCGGCTACTCTTACCATCTGCTCGATGACTTCAGTGACACCCGTCGGTTTCATGTTCTGCCTGCCCTGATAATAGCCTCTCATCGAAGCGACCAGAGGCGTGAACAGCAGCGCAACGGATATGGCTTTCATCGAAGCCTCGGATCCCGGATTTTTATAGAGCCCGGCTATCACCCCCGCTCCGAAGTACATTACCAGGAATGAAGTGATGCCTAGTGCCCACGACACCTTCATCGCGAGCCTGTAGGACTTATGAGCGTTTATGAAATCCCCTTCAGCTATCCTGGATGAGACCATCCTCGAGATAGCTACCGGGAAGCCCGCCGTTGCGATAGTGAAGAGAAGCATATACAGAGCATATGCTGCACTGTAATAGGCCTGCCCCTCAGCGCCGATCATATTTGTCAGCGGGATCCTGAAAATGGCACCGAAAATCTTGCTCACTATACCGGCAATGACCAGTATGGTAGCCCCTTTCATCATAAGAGCAGATGTCTGCTGCCCTTTATTTTCTGTCTTTTCGATATCTCTGTTTGAATCTTCAGTCATTTAGAGTCTCTTTAATATCTCTGCCTTGGCTTTTTCCGCCTCAGCGGTGATCTTTTCAATATCCATGAATGTGTATTCGCCGTCTCTGTAGAGTGTCATGCCGTCGCACATCGTCAGGCATACGTCCTTACCGTCAGCCGAATAGATCAGTCCGTTTGCTATGTCGTCACACGCTGTCCAGTTAGGACCGCTGATGTCGACTACTATGAGGTCAGCCTTGTAGCCTTCCTTCACGAGTCCGCAGTCCTCGCGTCCCTGCGAAATGGCTCCGGCTCTCGTTGCACTTCTTAGCACCTGCTGAGGTGTCATGCTTGCAGGATCCATCGAAGTGATCTTTCCTGTAAGTGCAAAGAACTTCATCTCTTCGAAGAAGTTGAGGCTGTTGTTGCTGGCAACGCTGTCCGTACCGATCGCAACGTTGATGCCTTTATCATACATAGGAGGAACATGGCACAACCCGCTTGCAAGCTTCATGTTGCTGCACGGATTGCTTGCCACGGTCACACCCTTCTCTGCGAAGATGTCGAGATCGCTGTCTGCAACCCATATGCAGTGGGCTGCCGTACAAGGCTTGTCGAACATACCTGCTTCAAGGAATACTTCTGCAGGAGTCTTTCCGTATTTTGCAATACAGTTTTTATGCTCGCTCTCCGTCTCTGACAGGTGGACGTGAGTCCTTACATCGTAGTGCTTTGCCATGTCAGCGATCGCCTTTATCATCTCGAAGTCATTAGTGTACTCCGCGTGAGCACTCGCGTCAACAAGTATGCGTCCATCCTCGAATCCGTAATACATCTCGATGGCCTGCGCTGCTTCCTTTAGCGAATTGCTCTCGGAGACCGGGGTGCCAAAGTTGGTCACGGCACGTGAGATGTTTGTCTTAACACCTGAATGCACGACTGCACGGACCATATCATCTATGAAGTAATACATGTCCGTCGTCGATACGATACCGAATCTGATCGACTCAGCCATCGTGAGCATGGTCGCCCAGTATACGGCTTCGCTGTACAGCTTGTCTTCGAACGGGAAGATCCTTTCGTTGAGCCATCTGTCGAGCGGCAGATTCTCGCCGTATCCCCTCATAAGGCTCATAGGTGAATGACCATGCGCATTGTAGAATGCCGGCATGAGCACCTTACCCTTTCCGTCATAAGTCTCGAAGAAGGCCTCCTCGTTTTTCGGCGGTTTGCTGTCTATGTAAACGATGCGGTGGCAGTTCGTGCCGACATACATGTTCTCGCGGTATTCGAAATTCTCGTCAATAAGACCAATGTTTTTAAAAAGCATGATCCGGCTCCTTTTCTGTAAAATCAGTTAATTGTACAGTATAGATCCTGCAATGTGAAGAATCCTGAACATAGTTTCAAGCAGAATGTTTCTGTTTACGATTCGAACTGTTTCGTATCTTCGGCGGAAGCCCGCAGGAATCTCATCATTCCCAGGATCGCTGTTATATTCATATCCTTGCCGATGTTGTATTTCAGTATTGTCTCTCTGCCGTCCGTCAGGATGACCTTATCGCCGTATTCGGACTTGGCCATCACGAACACATACGGATGCACTTTGACGCCAGAGGCAAACTTTATATTTGCCCATCTGTCAGTTTTATTGATCACCGATACTCCCAGGTATTCGGCATGAGCCCTTATCTCGGCAACGTTGATCAGCTCCAGAGCTTCCTCAGGAACATCGCCGTATCTGTCGGTGAATTCATCGATGACATCCATCGTGTCATCGCTGTCGAGTATCCCGGCTATGCGGCGGTATGCCTCGAGCCGGAGTGTTTCGTCAGGAATGTAGTCCGCAGGGATGGAAGCGCGCACCGGCAGGTCGATCGATATGTCTGATCTGGCTTCGCCGACATCTTCTCCCTTCAGCTGCCTTACTGCCCTGTCGATCTCCTTGCAGTAAAGCTCGTAACCGATACTCTCGATGTGCCCGCTCTGCGCTTCGCCCAGAATGTTGCCGGCGCCTCTCAGTTCGAGGTCGCGCATCGCCAGCTTGAAGCCCGCTCCGAATTCCGTGAACTCTCTTATGGCGGCCAGCCTCTTGCGGGCGATCTCGGTGAGCACCTTGCCCGGCTGGTACATGAGATATGCGTAAGCAAGTCTGCTGGAACGTCCTACCCTGCCTCTCAGCTGATAGAGCTGTGCCAGACCGAACCTGTCCGCGTTGAGTATTATCATGGTATTGGCATTCGGGATATCGATACCGTTCTCTATTATTGTAGTCGCGACCAGTACGTTGATGCGTCCTTCGATGAAATCGAGCATCGTGTTCTCGAGGTCCTCCTCGTGCATGCGTCCGTGTCCGATACCGACTATCGCCTGCGGCACCAGCCTGCTGACTGTTTCTGCCACCTGATTGATTCCGGTGATCCTGTTGTTGACTACGAATACCTGCCCGCCTCTCGCAAGTTCGCGGGTTATAGCATTGCGGAGTATCTCTTCATCATAAGGAGTAACGTATGTGTGTACCGGGAACCTGTCACCCGGAGGCTCTTCGATAAGGCTTATGTCCTTGATGCCGGTAAGAGACATGTTGAGCGTACGCGGTATCGGTGTCGCTGAAAGTGTCAGCACGTCGATGCTGCTCTTCATCTCTTTGATCTTTTCCTTGTGGCGCACGCCGAAGCGCTGCTCCTCGTCAACTACGAGGAGCCCGAGATCCTTGAATTTGATGTCGTCTGACAGAAGCCTGTGTGTGCCGATGACCAGATCGACTCTGCCGCTTTTTATGCCTTTGACAGTCTTTGTAACTGCAGTCTTGGATCTGAACCTTGAGAGTTCTTCTATCTCAAACGGGAACTTGTCGAAGCGGTCCCTGAGGTTGTGATAATGCTGATTGACCAGCAGCGTTGTCGGTGCGAGTATGGCAGCCTGCTTGCCCTCTGAGATGCACTTGAAGACAGCCCTGGCGGCTACCTCAGTTTTACCGTATCCGACATCTCCGCAAAGCAGCCTGTCCATCGGAAGCGGCTTTTCCATGTCTTCCTTTATCTCGGCCGTCGCTCTCAGCTGGTCGTCTGTCTCGACGTGCGGGAATGCCTCCTCGAACTCGGTCTGCCAGACTGTGTCTGGTCCGAATGCGTAGCCGCCTTCAGCCTGCCTCTTAGCGTAGAGCTTTATGAGGTCTTCGGCGATCTCCATTGCGGCCTTTCTGGCGCGCTCTCTTGTTCGTTTCCAGCTTGTGCCTGAGAGCCTCGACAGCGCAGGCGGATTGCCCGAATTGCCGATATATTTCTGTATCACATCGAGCTGCTCAGTCGGGATGTACAGCATGTCTGTGCCGGCATAGCGGATCAGCAGATAATCCCTTGTAGTGCCGTCAGCCGTGACTGGTTTGATTCCCTCGAACCTTCCGATACCGTGAGCCTCATGCACGACGTAATCGCCCTTGTGAAGCTCGGAGAACTGGATACTGTCCTTTGAGCTCTTGCGCCTGGCCTTCTTTCTGCGCGGTGTCCTTACTGCGCCGGTAAATATATCATGCTCGGATATGAAGCAGATCTTCTCGTCATCCATTATGAAGCCGCCTGAAAGGCTGCCGCTCCTGTACGAGATATCTCCGCTGACTTCGGCGATCTCGAGATATTCCTGTACTCTTTCGTTCCTTTCTTTGGAGCCTGCCGCGATGATGACTTTGAACCCGCTGTCTGTCATGCGGCCCACTTCTGATGCGAAGAGTTCGATGTGTCCGTTGAACGGAGCTATCTGGCGGCTCCTCACATTGTCTATGCGGTCAAACCTCTCGACTCCCGGCACGGTCTCAGGGAACGGTGTATAAACATCAACACTGCGCTTTGCCGCTGTGCCGAATGCGTTTTTGTATATATCGTAGAAGTCCTCGTCCTTCGCGGATTCAGGCATCGAACTCTTTATTGTCGCAGGATCACATACTGCCACGAAAGCTCCGGCTGCATAGTCCCAGAGCCTGCACTTTTCAACGTCGAAGTATCCGAGCAGGTCTGCATAAAGCTGCGAACCCGTGCTCGTCTCGAAAATGTCTTTGATCCTGCCCCGGTTGGATTCGACTGCGTCAATACGCCCATCGGCCACATCAGGATGCGCATGCTCCTTTTTGTAGCGCCGGATCATGCGGTCGTATTCCTTCATGACGGCTGCGAGAGCCTTTTCCTTTTCTTCGTTGTTCGGTATGAACTCGGCTGCAGGAACGATGACCAGATCATTGAGGGTATCTATCGACCTCTGTGTCTCTGTGTCGAAAGTCCTGATAGAGTCGATCTCATCGTCGAAGAATTCTATTCTTACTGCTGTCTCCATTGCAGGCGGGAAAACGTCGAGTATTCCTCCGCGGGAAGTATATTCACCCGGCGACTCTGTGACCGCCGCCGCCTGATAACCGGCCTCCGAAAGCTGTTTTCTGAGGACGAGCGGATCCACCCTCTCTCCTACAGCGATTCTGATAACTGAGCGCGAGAATCTCTCCGGGCTTTCGGTCAGCTTAAGCGCGGCGCTCACGGGCGCTATTACAGCAGTCATGCCGGCGCCCGTCTCCGGATCGCTATCCGGAGAGCTGCCCGTCAGGGCAGCGAGCGCCTGTATCCTCTTTACAAGGGCCCCTCTGTCACGTGCTTCATAGAGCACATGCACGTCTTCTTCCTCAGGAAGCACTATCACATTGAGCTCAGGCATATAAAAAACGAGGTCGTCGGCCAGACGGGCTGCTGCCTGTCCGGACGGGACCACCGCCAGAAGCTTGTGCTTCTCCTTTATGCCTTCGGTCAGCATGTATGCTGTTCTGCTGCCGCTTATGCCGCTGTGGTTAGTTATCATACTACGTGATTGTGCCTGTTCATGGCGTTGTCAACACCTATTGCGATGATGTCTCTCACCGCATCTGCCGCTTCGGCTGCCGCCTTCTGCAGCATCTCTTTCTCTTCTTTAGGCACCTTGCCGATCACTCTGTCGACCAGGTCTTCACCGGCTTCGGCTGCGCCTACGCCTATCCTTATCCTTATGAAGTCCTTTGTACCAAGCTCCTGAACGACACTCTTCATGCCGTTATGAGTGCCTGCACCGCCTGACTTTCTTATACGTATGGAGCCGGCAGGCAGATCGATGTCATCATAGATTACAATGAGGTTCTGAGGTGCAACATCAAAATACATCGCTGCTTCTCTGACAGCGATGCCGCTTCTGTTCATGTAGGTCTCTGGCTTCACCAGGATCGCCTTCTTGCCTGCGATGGTGCCGCGGCCGAAAAGCGAGTGGAATTTGCTGCGCCTTACTTCAATATTCTCATTCGAAGAAAGCACATCTATGGCTTTGTACCCCATATTGTGCCTTGTATCTTCGTATTCTTTACCGGGATTCCCCAGACCCGCTATTACATAGGTGTCCTCAGCGAATCCCGGTCTTTCTTTACTTCTTCTGAAAAGTCCCATCAATATCCTTAATTTCCGAACATAACGGAGATCGGCTTGTTGCTGTAAACTCTCGAGATCGTCTCCGCGAAAATGTGTCCTACAGAGAGAACCGTGAATTTCTTCAGCATCTTCTCCTCAGGGATAGGGATCGTGTTGAGCAGAACCATCTCCTTGATCGGGCTTGCCTCGATACGCTCGATCGCCGGTCCGGAAAGCACTGCGTGTGTAGCGCATGCGTATACGCTCTTTGCTCCGAGATCATCAAGAGCCTTTGCGGCATTGCAGATAGTGCCGGCCGTGTCGATCAGGTCATCGAGGATGATGCAGTTTTTGCCCTTTACATCACCGATGATGTTCATGATCTCGCTCTTGTTCGGCTCAGGACGTCTCTTGTCGATGATAGCGATCGGGCAGTTGAACGGCTTAGCCATGTTGCGGGCTCTCGTTACCGAACCGTGGTCAGGAGAAACGATTACGAGATCGTCGAGATCCTTGAGTTTGAAGTAGTCAGTCAGCATCGGCTGTCCGAGCATGTGATCTACAGGAATGTCGAAGTATCCCTGCTCCTGCGACGCGTGAAGGTCCATGGTGATAACTCTGTCGATACCGGCAGCTGTCATCATATTTGCGACCAGCTTCGCTGTGATCGGATCCCTGGCTTTCGCTTTACGGTCCTGCCTTGCATATCCGTAATACGGCATTACAGCAGTAACGCTGTTGCACGAAGCTCTCTTCAGGGCATCTGTCATTATCAGAAGCTCCATAAGATTGTCATTTACAGGCTCGCATGTCGACTGCACAATGAAACAATCCTTACCTCTGACCGACTCCCAGATGCTTACGCTAGTCTCACCATCACTGAATCTAGTTACTGTTGATTTCCCTAGTTCAACACCCATGTGCTCAGCTATCTCCTGTGCAAGTTCCGGATGGGAATTGCATGAAAACAGTTTGAGATTAGAAAAAGCCTCGCTTGTCATATTACGTATCATGGCGCTAAATCTCCCTTCTTTATGCGTCCTGAATTACTGTTCGTCTTTATGCAGCAGCATGTCCCCTACTTTGTAGACATCTCCTGCTCCCATAGTCATAACTATATCGTCCTTGCCGGCGAACTTCTCGATATACCTCACGATATCTTCGAAATCCTTGACATAATAAATCGGTCTGTCCGGATACTTCGCCTTCATAGCGGACACCAGCTTGTACGATGAGATATTGTAAACATCCTTCTCACGTGCCGCATAAATGTCTGTAAGGATCACGACATCTGCATCAACGAATGCGTCGACGAACTCGCTGAACAGCGCTTTGGTCCTTGTGTAAGTGTGCGGCTGGAAAATGAGCCAGAGCTTATTGTGCTTCACGTTTTTAGCTGCCGCAAGTGTAGCTTTTATCTCTGTAGGATGATGAGCATAATCGTCTATGACTTTTACGCCCTTGTCTGTGACACCGATCAGGTCGAATCTGCGGTTGGTCCCGCTGTAATCCTTTAGAGTCTTCTGTATTACAGGGATGTCCACGCCAAGATACGATGCTGTCACGAATGCCGCCATTGCGTTGAGCACGTTATGTTCGCCAGGGACATTCAGCTCGATAGAAGCGATCTTATTGCCCTTGCGGCAGATGTCGAAGGTCGGATGTCCGTTCTCATCGAACTTGATGTTCTCGGCGTAGAAGTCGTTGCTCTCGCTGTAGCCGTATGTGATCTTGTTGTTGTGATCCCTGAGGATACCTCTTACAAACGGATTATCTCCGAAAGCGATGATGATACCGTGCGGCGGGATCTGCTCAACGAATGTGCTGAACGACTTTACGATGTGCTCCATGTCCTTGAAGTAATCGAGGTGGTCGGAATCTATGTTGAGAATGACTCCGATGCTCGGTTTAAGCTGAAGGAAGCTGTCCATGTACTCGCATGCTTCAGTTACGAAGTACTTAGTGCCGCCGATCTCTACGTTGCCGTTGATCTGAGGCAGATTGCCCCCGACAAGTATCGTCGGCTTGTATTCCGCATTCCTCAGTATGAGTGAAGTCATCGAGGTAACTGTCGTTTTGCCGTGAGTGCCGCAGATAGCTACGGAATTCTCGTAGTCGTCCATGATCATGCCGAGGACTTCCGCTCTCGAAAACAGAGGTATGCCAAGCTGGTGGGCTCTTACTACCTCAGGATTTTCTTCGGAAACTGCCGCCGAATAAACGATGGCATCAACACCCTCGACGTTTTCAGGTTTATGCTCTGTGAATACTTTTATTCCCAAATATTCAAGATGCCTGGTGACTTTAGACGGATGTATGTCAGTACCGCTGACGATATACCCTCTGTCACGGAGTATCTCGGCAACTGCAGACAATCCAATACCGCCTATTCCCAGGCAATGTACGCGTTTATATTTGCTGAAATCCATAAATTGATCGTCTCCTGATTTCGCGCTTTTTCTTACATGTTGTGAGGCAAAGCCGTAGTTTCACTGATATCATTCCATCGGAGGAGCTCAGCCTCCGGAGATCAATGATATCTACACTGCGGCAAAGCCGTAGTATCACTGATATCATTCCATCGGAGGAGCTTAGCCTCCGGAGATCAATGATATCTACACTGCGGCAAAGCCGTAGTATCACTGATATCATTATAGAAGATGAACCGCGGAGTTTCAATAAATCTATTAGTTATCAATTCCTCTAAATAAAGTGCAAAACAGCAATTTGCCGCGCATTATTGAGATTATCTATGGACGGCTTTAATACACATAATTATTGCGACTTGTATTATAATGTAGTTGGATACAATTGTTCTGAGCTAAGCTTTATAAGTGAGGTTTTCTGAATGGAAAAAATCTATCTGGATAACGGAGCGACTTCGTACCCTAAGCCTAAAGAAGTCGCGGACGCTGTTTACGAATACATGACCAGCATTGGCGCCAATATCAACCGAGGAGGCTATCAGGTGGCATATGACCTTGAAGGTACAGTCTTCGAAACGCGTGAGATGCTCGTGGAGATGTTCGGAGGCTCGGACTGCAAGAACGTGGTCTTCACCAAGAATGTCACAGAATCGCTGAACGTGGTCCTTAAGGGTCTGCTCAAGCCGGGAGATCATATCCTCTGCTCCTCCATGGAACATAACGCTGTGATGAGACCGCTCGTGCAGCTCCAGAAAAAGGGCGTTGAATTCGACAGGATCCCGGGCACTGAATGCGGTGAGCTGGTGCTTGATGCTGTAGAAGGCATGATCAAGGACAACACAGTTGCGATCGTAATGACTCACGCAAGCAACCTGGTCGGCACTCTGAATCCTCTTAAGGAAGTCGGCGAGATCTGCCAGAAGCACGGACTCAAGTTCATCGTTGACTCGGCGCAAAGCGCGGGCATCATTCCTATCGACATGAAGGAGATGCATATCGACGCACTCTGCTTCACAGGTCACAAGTCACTGCTCGGGCCTCAGGGTATCGGCGGATTCATCCTTGACGAAGGTATGATCAGCCTGATCGACCCTCTCCTTTCCGGAGGTACAGGCTCCATAAGCCACACCGAGGAGATCCCTGACTTCATGCCTGACAGATTCGAGCCGGGTACCATGAACATTCCGGGTATAGTAGGACTTCACGCCGGTTTGAAGTGGATCAATGAAAAAGGTCTTGATGCCATTGCGGAACACGAGCTCGGACTCACAAAGAGATTCCTTGACGGACTTCTTCCTCTCGAGGAAGCCGGCAAGCTGAAGATAATCGGACTCAAGGGGATCGAGGGACGTACAGGAGTCGTATCCGTTCAGACTCTCGGCGTCGACTGCGCTGATGCAGCATTCAGGCTGGACTTCGAGTATGGCATAGAGACCAGAGTCGGCCTGCACTGCGCACCGAACGCACACAAGACACTCGGCACATTCCCTACCGGCACTATCCGTTTCAGTTTCGGCAACTTCAATACCGAAGAGGACGTCGACGCCGCCATCAAGGCTCTGACAGAGATCTGCGGCTAAAAGGCCTGGCATAGGGATCTTACAAAACCAATAAAAAACACATCCCCGCGTCAAACGCGGGGTTGTTCTATTTACGGGCATAGCCCTTACATTCCTCGCGTGACACGTGCAACGTGTAAGCCGGTCTGCCAACCGCGCTTTTGTCTGTTACTTCTTCTTTTTTCTGTAAGC
>JAFRJV010000030.1 GCA_017432075.1 Mogibacterium sp.
AAGATGTCTCCCGTAGAAATCTGTGGAACACCGTACTTCTCAACCAATCTTACTGCCTGAGTGCCTTTGCCTGCACCCGGAGGTCCCAGTAATACTGCTCTCATATCTTCCTCCTGTTGTTACTTACTTAAGGAATCCCTGATAATTTCTCATCAGCATCTGATTTTCGAGCTGCTGTACTATGTCGAGCGCAACTCCTACCAGGATCAGCAATGATGTTCCGCCGAAGCTGAAGTTGAACGGTGTGAACACGCTTACGATCGTTGGGATAGTTGCGACTGCCGCCAGGAAGAGTCCTCCTGCGAAGCACAGTCTGCTCATGATCTTAGACAGATATTCTACGGTAGCGACTCCCGGTCTGATACCAGGAATGAATCCGCCGTTCTGTCTCATGTTATCGGCAACGTCTGTCGGGTTGAACATAATAGCCGTGTAGAAATATGTGAAGAACATTGTAAGTACAATATTCAGTCCGGCATATACCCACACTCCCGGGTTACCCGAAGGCGACAGATACTTCGTAACGAAATCCGTGAATCCGGAGTTCGGGAAGAAGTATGTGATTGTCAGCGGGAACTGAAGCAGCGAGATCGAGAAGATGATAGGGATAACGCCTGCCTGATTCACCTTCATAGGAATGTGAGTCGACTGGCCTCCGTACATCTTACGTCCGACAACACGCTTCGCATACTGTACCGGGATCTTTCTGACTCCCTCTTGCATCATGATGATGACCATTGTGATCAGCACCGCT
Source organism: Mogibacterium sp. (assembly GCA_017432075.1). GTDB lineage: Bacteria > Bacillota > Clostridia > Peptostreptococcales > Anaerovoracaceae > Crickella. The sequence goes on from JAFRJV010000030.1 coordinate 755, forward strand.
ACAATGAGGAGCGCTATGACTGCAACTACCGATACTGCTCCGTCTTTGACCTGGGCAACAACGCCTCTGACAGCAGACGGAAGTCTGGCAACGATACCGCCGAAGATCAGCATCGAGATACCGTTTCCGATTCCATACTCGTTGATCTGCTCACCGAGCCACATCAGGAATGCTGTACCGGCGGTCAGAACGATGATGATGGTGATCATGTTGAATGCACTCGTGTCAATGATCGCTCTTCTGAAGAGACCGACCGTAAGACCTATCGCCTGGATAAGTCCGAGTACTACAGTCATATACCTTGTGATCGTGGCCATTTTCTTACGGCCTTCAGTTCCTTCCTTGGCAAGTCGCTCAAAGTACGGGAACGCGATCGTCAGCAGCTGCACGATAATCGATGCAGTAATGTATGGGGTGATACTCAGTGCAAATATCGTGAAGTTGCTGAATGCACCACCCGAGAACAGGTCGAAGAGATCGAGAAGTCCCGTCTCTCCCGAAAACATCTGCGCAAGATACTCTCTGTCGATACCCGGAACCGGAATGTTGGATCCGATCCTGAATACCAGCAGCATCAGAAGCGTGAAGATTATCTTGGATCTAATCTCCGGTATTTTCCATGCTTTAGAGAATGTCTTCACAAGTTCCATTAGATGACCTCTGCCTTTCCGCCTGCCTTTTCGATCTTTTCGACAGCGCTCTTGCTGAACTTCTCAGCCTTTACAGTGAGCTTCTTTGTGAGCTCGCCATTGCCGAGGACCTTAAGTCCGTCCAGCTGCTTTCCGACAAGACCTGCTGCGAGCAGCATGCCCAGATCTACCTCTGTACCGTCTTCGAATCTGTTGAGATCCTTAACGTTGACTTCGGCATATTCCTTAGCCCATTTGTTGTTGAAGCCTCTCTTAGGGAGTCTTCTGTAGAGTGGCATCTGGCCACCCTCGAAGCCGAGTCTGACTCCGCCGCCGCTTCTGGAGTTCTGACCGTTCATACCTCTGCCGGCAGTTGTTCCCTGACCGGTACCCTGGCCGCGGCCGATTCTCTTAGGAGCCTTTGTGGAGCCTTCCGGCTTTTTAAGTTCATGAATTCTCATGGCCTTTGCCCTCCTTACAGTTCTTCTACTTTGAGCAGGAAGGAGACTTTGTTGATTGCTCCTCTTGTTGCCGGAGTATCCTCAAGCTCTACCGAGTGATTGAGCTTTCTCAGACCGAGTGCCTCAACTGTCTTCTTCTGCCTAGGCTGACAAGCGATAGGGCTCTTAACCAATGTGATTCTAAGTTTTGCCATTTCCCTTGCCTCCTATCCGATGATTTCTTCCGGTGTCTTACCACGGCGCTTAGCAACTTCCTCAACGGTTGTCAGGTTCTTAAGACCTTCCATTGTTGCTCTTGCCATGTTGCCGGTATTGCTTGTTCCGAGCGACTTAGCTCTTACGTCCTTGATTCCTGCTGCTTCGAGCACTGTACGTACGGATGAACCCGCGATAACGCCTGTACCCTTTGCGGAAGGCATGATGAGGACCTTGCC
>JAFRJV010000031.1 GCA_017432075.1 Mogibacterium sp.
AATAGGCTTGAGTTTCCTCGCTTTTCTGAGCAGATTCAATTTTTCCTCGCTCTCTTCATTCAATTCACATCTGCACGCTTTGGCAGTTAGGAATGGTTTCATAGCTTCGCTCACAACTACGATGTTGCTATAAGCATCGGTTCCACCATTATCTTTTGGTTTTATCCTTATCGCCATAGCCTTTGAAGGTGTGAGTTCCTCTCCAGTTACATAACACTTTCCGTATTGCGCTACATATCTTGACAGCGCATTACTGCGAAACTCCATGCTTTCTTCCTTTGGAAAATACATTTGCATAGCCACGAGGTCGGCTGTCATTACAGCTTTCTGTTTGGCGTGTATCTTCTCTCTGCCTTTGGCTGTATAGTTGCAAATATCCTGCGAGAAGTTCATAGGTGGTCTGTGATGAACATCCGTGAGAGGAATCAGTGTTACTCCACGAACCTGAAATAGTTTCTTGTTCGGGGTAAGTCCTTTTCTGCTCTTTTGAAATGCCTCATCGGTGTCTTTGAATCTGACTGTTTTGGTTACTCTGTTCAGCCTGTTGTAGTGGGTTCTTAGTAACGAATAGTTGATTCGGTCTAGGTTGTTGTACACATTGGTAGCTATCTGGTAGTAATTCTGTATTCCTCGAATAACGCTGTTGTAGTAGATTGCCGATTCGGGTGTTGTATACCATTGAACTCGTATGATTGCTTGCCTAACGTTATTCGTCACTTTACGTTTGGCTTTCTCGCTGAGTTCTGTTTTGGCTATATACCCGTGTCGGGCACTTCCTTTCTTTACGGCTTTTATCTTGAATCCTAGAAAGTCCGAGGAGTTTTTCTTCAGATTTGTCACTTTGGATTTCTCGGGACTTATCTGTAGCCCCAACCGTTTATCCAAGAAGTCTACTGTAGCATGGTAGTATCTCTGAGCGTCAGTGTAGCTTTGGCACATGATCTTGAAGTCGTCCGCATATCTGACGATATATCCTGCTTTCATGTTGCAGGATTTGCTGTGTCGACTGGCGTTTCTGAAGCCGTAGTTGCTGGCTCTGTGAGGTGCATAGGTTTCCCATTGGTCACTCACCCACCAATCAAGCTCATTTAGCACTATTGAGGACAACAGTGGGGACAGTATACCGCCTTGCGGTGTCCCCTTAGTCGGTATACCTTCTCCTTCAATTTCGCTCTTGAGCAGTTTGCTTATTATGCTAAGCAGTCGCTTGTCCCTGATGCCAAGGCTCCATATCTGCTTCATCAATTTCCCATGATTGACATTGTCGAAGAATCCCTTGATGTCCACATCCACACAGTAGTATGCTTTTCCGAAGTTAATGAGCGTCACCATTCTGCTTACAGCATGATGAGTGCTTCTATTCGGTCTGAATCCGTAAGAGTGATTATGAAACTTCGGCTCGCATATTGGTTCCAAGACCTGCAGTATGCACTGCTGTATCAGTCTGTCCCATATGGTTGGTATTCCGAGCGGTCTCATTTTGTCACTGCCTGGCTTCGGGATATATACCCTTCGCACGGTCTGCGGTCTGTAGTCATCGAGGCTGTCACGAACGCGCCTAATCAGTTCATCTTCCGTAAGACTTCCGATGTCCTCTATGGTGAGTCCGTCCGTACCCTTTGTTTTACTGCCAGAGTTTCCTCTGAGATTCTTGTACGCTAACCTTATGTTCTGCTTTGACCCTATGATTTCTATTAACTTGTAAAAATTGTTGCCGTTAAGGCTTTGCTGATACAACTCATCGAACACTTCTTGCATGTTGTAATACTCGTTGTACCCCAGCTTTGTTTTCTTCAGCATGGTCTGTATCCTCCTTTCCATTCAGAGAAATACATCTCTTAGTCTTACATGAACCCATGCTGAACTTGTACTAATACCTACTCTTATGACATGACTAGAGGCTGTCGCTCCACTGCCATTACAGCAGCTTCATCGCTCGTGCCTCCGCTCTCACTGATGTTGATGCGTGTTATGCGATAGCTATTCTCGCTACCGCTTTCCACACAACCGCTTCTCTGATGGTAAAATCTCAGCGTCATCAGCTTTCCACGTTCCAAATATGCTACCTTTGCATATATGCCCTTAGGTTCCTTCTATAGGCCTGTTGCTTTCCGACGCCTGTAACGTCGCATGGAATTTCATATTTGGGAATCTTACTCTCCCACAAGCAACGACACTATTTGTGTCCCGTAGCCTTTCGACTACGTCCCGTTATAGACCCGTACATTCGAAGATTCGTCAGTGCGTTTCAGCCATGTTATTGTTACCGCACATTCTGACCATAAGCATTTTATAGGCCTCCGGCATATTGTACACATCACTTGCCTCCAAGCGACTTTCGTCATCCTACTGTTACGGTGTACTTCTGCCGACTTCACCGAGCTTCTGACAATCTTGCATTTACCTGCTTTCATGCCAGTCGGAGTATTAAGGTAGCCCTTCGAGGCGTTACCCTCTCATTTGACTATTTGCATATTCAGTTCTCCAGCATTATTAAGTTGTTTGCTGTGCCTGCTCTTTTCAAGCAGGAACGTGTTGCGCCCCAAAATGGATCCTGGCTTTGCGCCCCCTTCGGAGTAGTGGCCTTAAAAAGATTCGTAACGAGTCTCTGAACATCATTGTCATCTCTAAGATACACGAAGGGGTTGAAGCAATGGCTCCGCTCCATTTGTATAAGGTCAAGCACTCTTAGTTTATAACCCTTTTTCAAAAGCAGCCAGCCAGTATCGCGAAGTATCTCACCTTTTGGATCCAAAATTGCAAGACTACAATTAGCCTGCATTACGTTTGGTTTTACAAAAAAACGTGTTTTTCCGGCACCGCTGCCACCTATGACCAGAACATTCAGGTTGCGCCTGTGTTTTCTACCATCAAAGCCTATCCTTACATTCTGTGTGAGGATCTTGTTCATGAAGTCAGGCTTCTGTCTGTACTTCCTGTTCACGGTCCTGGCATCGCCCCACTTTGCCGAGCCGTGCTCCTCACCGCGTCTGTAATTGCGGTGTGTGGATAACCAAATACCGATAGCCATAATATACATACTCAAACATAATAATACAGCTCTCAGGCTGCAGTTTGTCCAGTGTATTCGCATCGGGTATTCGAAGATCATTCCCATCTGCAGTATCACATCGAATATGTTTCCTGTCCAGTATGGTGCGATCAGAAGGGCTGCCCACACTACCGGGATCGCTCCGATGACTGCCATCAGAAGGTCGTCCTTCTGGTTACCTTGAGTACCCGTAAGCTACTCCTTTCTCAGCTGCCATCAGATTCCTCGGACCATACTCGATGATCTTCATGATGAGATCATCGATAGGATCAGTGGGGCGGTTCTCTCTGATCTGCTGATTACGAAGGAGATTGAGAGCATTGATCAGGATGCCCTGCTCATACTCATCTATCTCCAGTTTTCTTGTTCTGTGCATTTCCTACCTGTCCCTTCCCGGCGCCTTTGGGATCGGCACCGCCTTCGCAGCATCACGAGCTGCATCCAAACCTTTGGAGACCACATCCTTTGCAAGCTCCCGTGCCTTCTCAGCCTTTGTTCTGGCGATCTCAGCTTTGTAGATATTCAGTTTTTCTCTGACTGACGGTCTGTCAGCTTTCCCAGGGAAGCCATTTGACCGGCTTGCTTGCGTTGAGCTTGGCTCGGACAGATGGTCTCGGTCTGTCTTTGCCAAAGAGGGGTTTATCTGAGGCTCTTCTTTCTTGGGGTCGTCCATGATACGCTGTCCCTCTCTCGGCTCTACATCATATGCAGGAGGAAGACCTCTCTCAGGATCAGGCTGCATGCTCTCATCTGCAGAGTCATTGCGCTCATCAACGGTCATGGTGCGCTCACCGACAGCCGGACTGCGTTCATCAGCGGCCGTTCCGCCTCCGAGGGCCTCCTTCACCGATTTATCCTTCGGGAACATCTTGTCTTTGTCCCTCTGGATATCCAGCGACACATCTGCTCTGTTAACGGTCGCGAGCTTGAATCTTTCCGTGATCCTCTGGATCTTGCTCGCATCCTCAGCCCTGGCAATGACATCTACCGCCGCGTTAGGATCAGTGTTCTTCCTGTCCTTCAGTACGCAATAGAGAACACCGTAGCGTTTGGCCTCCTGCGAGAACTTCGCAAGATCCTTCTGTGTGATCGTATAGACCTTGAGTTCCTTGCCGGACTTCAGCATGGATGTCAGTCTCGCCTTGCCTTTCGTCTTCTGCTCCTGCTTGAGAGTCGCATATAAAAGAAGCGCGATGTTTTTCGCGCCGTTCCCCGATATCTTAGCTGCGACCTCCACTCCTTCAAGTGACAGCCTTACTACTTGTTCTGCCGCATCTCCTCCCGGATTCATATGGCCTTCTTCCTCCTTTCCTTAGTTCGCTCTTTCTTCAGCGATTCGTAATATGGGCAATATATCCCGATGACACGAAAGCTCTGTTTGCAATCCCTGTCACAGTCCTGACAAGTGCTGCAGTATGCGAGTTCCCTGTTGTCATCGAGGAAAAACGCCCACTCTCTTTCCTGTCGTTCTGTCATCGTCTCTCCTCTCTTTCTCTTTCACGGTCGCAGTCGATTATGCCGAGGTTCTCTCTTACATGATCGGACCGCTCCTGTATCTCTCCGCACACCTTCAGCTCATGACGCAGCTGCCGGATCTCTGCAGTGAGCTCCTTCACGCTATCTCTCGCATTCGTGATCTCTGCCTCGGGGAGCGATCGCTTGGCTATAAGCCTCAGTTCATCACGCTCGTGACCTAGATCAGACATTCTCGATCTAAGCTCTCCCATAAGAGACGAAAGATCCTCATCAGTGTCCACATGGTACTTGCAAAGCAGTTTGGCCTGCTCGGAGTACTGATCGCACTTCAGAAGATCTTCTTTCAAAACTATATGGAGACGTGTAGGGTTTTGCCGGTACTTCGGCAGGTAGCCAAGCTCGTAGCAGTACCTGAGATAGAGTTTCTCAAGGCCACTGCGCCCCATGATGTTGTCGATGCGCCTTCGGAGGTTGTAGTGATTCGGTATGCGGTAGTGCTGACGCAGTCTCTCAGTCCTTACCGATGGATCGTTCTCATATATCCTCCGCTCTATGCTCTCACGCGTATAATCACTGCCGAGCTGATGGATGCGGATAGCCTTCTTCCATCCCGGTGGCGTGATAGTCCAGTACTTGCGCTGCGGATCAAACCTGTAATTATAGCCGCGCTTTCTGAGTTCGGATTTGAACTCTTCGATCGTGAGACTCAGCGCGACCGATTCATCGATCGCCTGCCTGGCCACGTTGTAGCGTGTTGGCATACCAGCCTTCTCCATCTTGTACACATACTGGCTAACACCTCTGCCTTTTGGATTGTCTACTATCGACAGTCCGTGTTCACGGCAGATGCGGTCTGAGGTCTCACGAAGCAGCTTGTATGTGTCCCTACAGTCATGAAATTTCTTTCCATCTCTGAACGACACGCTATTGATCACAATGTGTGAATGGACACAATGTGAGTTTGTATGAGTGGCGACTACCATCTGGAATCTGTCGCCCCATAGTTCCTTCGCAAGCTGTACGCCGATGGCATGTGCCTCATCCGGTGTAACTTCGCCCGGAGCAAAGCTCTGGTATGCATGGTATGCAACATTGCCGCCGGTCTTGCGGAACCTTAGCTTGGTAGTATCGAACTGGTCACGTGCAAACTCCACGCTGCAGTTGATACCGGTAGTATAGAAAAGCTTTTCGGTCTTATCCTCATCAGCCGCGTAGGCAATAATATCCGCCAGCGCCTGCTTCTCTGCCTCAGTGAACTCGCGCTGCGTCTTGTCGGGGTTAGCGATATACTCGAGCGGACTTCCTGCCCGGCCTCTGATGTTCCATATCTTGGTAACAGCCACTAGCAATCACCCCGCTTCGGCCTCAGGAACTCCTTCTCGATCGCGTTCTGGAACATCCGCCACTTCCTAGCTTCGGTCATGACCGCGATTATATCCACAGAGTTCTCCGCCTTCATTGCAACTGCATCGATGCGGTCAGCGAACTCTCTTATAAGATCCATCGCACGCCAGAACCGATCATCGATCTGCTGCGGCGGTGTATATCCGGCGATGCGCTGACGGATGAATTCGGATTCTGTCAGGCATGCCGCCTGAGCTTTCTGTTTGAGATCCCATTCCTCCTCCTTGCTCATCCACAGACTCTTTTTTACATTCCTTCTCATGCTCCTGTTGTGCTCCTCCTCTCATAATGTTCATGTGCTCCTGCACGTACTCCTACCTGCGATATGCGACGTACACCTATGCATATTCCTACTCTTTGTTCGGCTGCTGCCGGGGGTCTGGGGGCTTGCCACCAGGTATGCCAGCGTCATGCGTCATGACATCGGCAGTGCTTGTTAAACTTAGCGGGCATAGTCCCTCATCGATTCCTGCTGCCTGGGTACGTACTTCTCTGCGCGGATACCGTCCTTCGTTCTGAAAAACATCTCCGGTAATTCGAACTTTTCGAGATACTTTTTTTCAAGTTCTGACGGCATCGATAGGAATCTTTCGCTCTCGATTGGTGCGTAGCAAATAAAAAAGTCACCTGCGATTATGTCCTGCAGATGACCATTCTCATCAGTTATTCCCCGATTGAGAGGAAGACCGATCATCTTTCCTTCCTCGTTGCAGATGATCGCGACCTCATCCTCCCATGGCATATACTCTTCGATCAGGCCACCGACTGTTTCCTGCATCGCCTCCAGGCTGTCTTCCATCTCGATAACTGTTGCTCGTTCATCCGGTTTGCAGAGTATGACCCGCATCGTAGTTCTGTTTTTTTCTGGCATAAAAATCATCACTCCCTTCATTATTTCAGCCATCAAAAATGACCCAATTTCTATTGTCGGGTCATCTTCATTCAGAGTTTTCTATGTATTTATAGATGGTCTTCAGTCATTATCTGGCAGCCCAATGCCGTCCTCTGAAAGAACGATCACTGTGTCTCCATGAGCCTCTGCGTAATCCTTCAGTTCTTTATCCAGCTTCCTGGCGTCAGTAATGTCAGACAATGAATCGATGAATGCATACGTGTCGGTACTGAATTCACCGCTCTCAGCCATATCTTCACCGGGACCAGGGCTGTCAATCCCGAATGCAACGACTTTATATCTTTTGTCGTAGTTAACATCTATGCTGTAAGAATAATCGCCCTCCTGATACTGATAATGCACACTGCCGGCCTGTGTCTGCACTCCATGATCGCGAGCTGTGAAAAGTGTCAGGCCAAGTATCGACAGTATTAATGGGATCACTATGATCGCGGCTCCTATTATAGCCAGTGTTTTCCATATCTTCCTTGATCTGCGATTCCTTACCGCAAGCTGCTCATTCAGCCTGGACAATTGCTCAACGATCGCGTTTTCGTCTGCTGCAGATTCCACTTTGGCGCCCAAAAGGGTGCTGACATCTGTCTCAAGTTCTTCAGAAAGTTTCGTCAGCATCTCCGCATCAGGGACTGAGATCCCCTTCTCCCACTTAGAGACAGTCTGCCTGGTAACATGGATTCTACTTGCAAGATCTTCCTGCGTGAATCCCTTATTTTTTCTTACTGTCCGTATATTATCGTTCAACATATCTGCCACCTCCGTCTCTGTACTGACCTCAATGTAGTGCAGATGTGGCGTTGCTTCAAGCAACGAATGTTAACATTACATGTGTATCACATGTTTTTGTATCTTTTCATCTTCCATTAGCAGCCATCGCTTCCGCAGAACCTCATGGCTTCTGTTCCATAGACTTCCTCAATAACTTTTCTAAGCGCAGTCACTCTGTCCATATACGCAGCGCTGTGCCCAGGGCGTCCGTCTTTGTTGCACGCTGCATATGTAACAACTGTGGAAAGCAATGATAACTGATCGAACTCCTCTGTGACTGTTCCATCGATCAGATATTGATCCATTAGAAGCGTGCTTTCTATATTTGCAGGATAACCAGCTGCTTTGATCTCGTCACGCGTGATGGTCTTCATTATCTCAAGAAGCTGAAGCAGTTCCTGCCGATACTGCTCGCCATCAGCGTTCTTTTCAAGGACGTCCGCTCCTATCATGCCACATTTTTCGATTGATTCTTTGAGCTTATCTATATTATTCATTCTGTCTTCTTATTTGCTCTTTCGTTTGAACGTTCAGTCATGTCGTCACACTTATTGATACCGGTCACACTGCCCGGAAGATCATTCATTATTCCGACAGGAGTCACCTTAACAGACTCTCCACGGGATGCTTTCAAAAGCGTTCTAATAAGTGCAATAACAGCAATGATGCCAATAACAGCACCCATTACTATTCCCAGTTTGTCCGAAATGAATTCTAAAACTTCGATCATGATGACTCTCCTGTAACAATTATCATGAAAAGTATAGCATGTGATTATGGAAAATCCTTTGTATAGTTTTAGGTTCGCTTAAGAATTCGGATGTATTCTACAGTTGTCAGAACGAAAGAGACAAATTTTCTTCATATAAAACTCCATAAATACCTTCATAACAACCTAATGATCACAGCCTCAAGGGAAGCAGCGAACTCTTGAGGCTGTTTTCATATTTGTGATTTCTTTCATCTCGGATGATTTGATCTGTCTTGTCCCATCCTTTTCGAATGTTCAATCTGTCTAAGCTTCATAAGAAAGTCATTGCAATCCTTGCCATACGGCGGTGGTTCATCGCGTATGATATATCTGTCCTGCAAATTCTCCGCTATAGCCTGTGAAGCATTTCTTCCGGCAAAGTCGTTATCCAGATGGAGTGCTATAGTATTGATTTCTGGATGATTTTCCAGGATATTTGACATAGCTGCCGGTGTTTTCATGCCTCGCTTATTTGGGCTTGGAGCGTATACTCCGCCAAGAGATACCATAGGTTCTGCCCTCCAGTTACCTGTTTCCATCTTCATTATTGTCGCAAACGACAACAGGTCTATAGCTGATTCGAAAGTATGGATCGTTGTGCCTTTAGGTGTGTTTACTCTGAAAGAGTAGGTTTTATCCGATCCGGCTGCATCACCCATAATACGTTCACCATTTGTAGCCCGATAACACGCATACGCAGCCCTGTTCGATTCATCATAGCCAACAAAAATGCAATTATGATACGGAAACGACTCATATATAAGTCCCTCGTCAAGACAGTCCCGTATGATATCTCTGTCGATGCCACGACCAGTGAGATAACGTATCACTTCCAGATTAGTCTCGGATCTTTCCGGGAGAAGCAGTTTCCTTTCTGTACAATGGTTTCCTTTATTGAAATTCTGAGGAGTTTTTAACTGTATATCTAAGTAGTTTTCTGTAAGGACAGCCATAGCATCAAGGAACTGCAGGCCCTTAACCTTGATCAGATAATCAAGTGCGGAGTTCCCGCCAAAGCCTCTGCTCCACCAGTACCACTTTCCATTGGATATCTTAAGGCTGTCATGTTCTCTGGTGCAGTATGTGTTCCCTCTTATATGGATCAGCTCTGTCGGTTCATACATCTGCAGGTATGTCAGCAGATCTATAGTCCTCGCTTGCCTGATTTGTTCCTCTGTATAATACGGCATAAGCTATTCTCCTTCCCGTTTTCCGCAATACAAAAGCCGTAGCTCATCGTGAACTACAGCTCATGTAATATCTTTCTTATTCAGTTTTTCTGCTATTTCACGGCATAGCAGACTTCAGTGATGAACTCATCCGGGTTTTGTGTTTCGTGCGGACTCACATGATAGATATTGAACATCGGTCCGGTACATTCGTAGCCGTTGTCATTGACCCATGAAATCACCGCTCCGTACACTTCAGGCATCTGTTCGTATCCGCCCTTGACCATGCAGCTCGCTACCTTAATTGCCGGAAGTGTTTTGAACTTCACATGCTCTGTGTCAGGATATTCACCTTTGACCGTCTTCCAGGCAATGAGCTCAACATTCATCTCCTTATACTCATCGTCCAGATACTCTGCAGCCACAAGGCATGGTTCTGCAGGAATTATATTCAGAGGACCCGTTTCCTCATTCAGGATCTGCCATACCATTCCTTCATCTTCGTAGCGCGGTATTGTCATGTGCACTGTTGCTGCATAACGTTCAGGGATCGTCTTGATCGATACATCGTAACTCATATTCTGTTCCTTTCTCAGCCTTTCTCGGGCTGTATCCAGGAGCCGCATCTGGTGTTCCGTCATTTCCATGATCTCTTTCAGTTCAAGCTGCCTATTGGCAAGATACATGTCAAACCGTTCTCTGTCTTCATATATCTCAAGTATCTTCACGATACTGGCCAGCGTGAATCCCATATCCCTGAGAGCTGTGATGCGTCCAACGACCGGCAGCTGTTCAGGACTGTAATATCTGTAGCCTGTGAAATTGTCGATATATACGGGTTTAAGCAGGCCTATATCATCGTAATGACGAAGCATTCGGATGCTGACTCTGGAGAGTTTTGAAAATTCACCTATCTTCAGCATTTCTTCCACCTCCATGGGGTTTATGTTGAGCTCATTATTACCATAAAGCCTTCACTAATGTCAGAGTCAAGAGCCTTTTTTGGCTATTTTTTTTCAATCATAAATCGTATAGTCTCGCTCAAATAGTTCTTCGCTGATTTGTTCATGCAGTATCTCTGCAGGGATCTTTGCCAGAAGCTTTTCCGTGATGAACTTCTTGCTCTTCTGTGCATATTTCGGCATCTTGTTTTCTGCCAGTATGTGCGCGAATTCTGACTTCCACAGCAGACTCATCTTGTTCTGCAGCTTTGCCTTAGGATTCGGCTTCGCCTCCCTCACACGATAGAAGTCAACTTCTCCCTTGATAAGTTCTACCGAGATGACCCCCCAGTGTGCCGGCACATGTTCTGCTGCATGATGAGCATGTGTTGATCCGACAACAAGATAGTTCTCGTCATAGTACTTATCATAGTATTTCACTTGAGTAGCAAGCCTTGCGTAGCTGTCAGCATCGCTCTTGATCTCAATGCCGCAGACTTTGCCAGGCAATACCATTACAACATCTGCGCGCGCCTTGCCAGTTACCTTCTCTTCAAGGAATCTGACCTTACCATGATACTGCTCCAGATAATCAAAAAGCGGCTCACGAATGTCCGCATCCAGGAGTATTCTGTTGTCCATATTTCCTGCCTATAACGTTCTTGTTTTCGATTCCTATTTTAGCATCTTGTGTATTGCCTGCTCATCAGCTCCAGGTAGGATCTTCCGCAAATGTTCAAAAATCCTTGTATATGACTCTTCGGGTGTCCGCTTATACACGTTGGAAATGAACTCCTCTCCCATGAACTGCTCTGGCGTTGAATACTCTGCTACTCCCCAGCCGTATTCATTGCCATTCTTATCAATCATATATTTGAAGTCACTGATCAGAACATAGCCCTGTGCCTGCAGGCGGTTGATGATAGTGTCAAAGCCTTTGTTGCCAGCTTTACGGTAGTTGCCTATTTGCTTCAGATGTTTTGAAAGTATCGGTGCGTTACTGTCGATCAGGTCATACAGTCTTTTGTCTCCGATATATACAAGACCGTCTTCATATCTGGCATCAAAATCGTATCCGTCGCGCCTATAGTTGGCGAAATCAGGGAACCATTTCGGGCTTATATACGCGGCTTTCTTTTCGAAGAACTTGCCGTAGGCGCAGCCAAGCTCACTGATCACCGGGCCTTTCCACTCCCATGGTCCGTCCTCATTGCTGAACCAAATACGTGGATCGACATGCTCTTCAATAGAGAACCCCGGTATAGAGTTCTCAAAGAACGGCACGAATCCAAGCTCTTCAACTGCAGTCTTCAGGTCGTCAATATTCCTGATGTATATATCATTGAAAGTCATTGGTCTTCTTTGTTATTTCTGAAAGCGAAGACATGGGTCATGGATGTCTTCTCCGAAGTCCTCGTATTCCGGTTCTGGCTCCTCAAGTGCCTTATCAAATGCAAGCTTCACACCCTCTTTGATTGTTTCATATGGCATGAAGAGCGCGGCTTCGAAGATCTTATTGTGATCAATAAACAGACTTGGGACGGACCAGTAATCATAGTTCTCAATGATCTCCGGATGCTCATCCTCATTGATCATTTCGATCTCGATATTGTTATATTCAGGATCCTCTTCGCGGAGTTCTTCTATTGCCTGCCTTGCCATATCACAGTATTTACACTCATTAATATGGAACATCGTTATCTTCTTCATCCTTAGACCTCCACGTAGACTGTTAGGACCACGATCGCAATAGTGATCTCGGTCTCCGATTTTCCATTAAGAGCTATCCCTCTCGGATTAGCGCCTCCCTGGTGCACCTCAGCCTCAATGTTCCACATGTTTAGGTAGTCTGTCACAACACTCGCATCGACTTCTTCCGGGTGTGGTGCATAGATATCTGCTTTGATATACGCCTGTGTCTTCCGGTCAGTGATCTCGAATATCTCGGAGATACCTGCCATGCAGCAGTGATGGATCGCGTCTTTTGTCGCTTTAAGCACAGCATTATTCTGATCACCGCCGTGCATGTCCACGCCTTGTCCGAATTCTATTATCAATCTCTTCATAGCCATAATCGGTCGTCTCCTCTACATACTTGAAGTTGTCTATGTCTTTTCATCTGTTACTTTTGTTCCCCTGTATATCCGCACTTAGGACATGTAAAAGCTTGTGGGCTCGTATCTTTCGGATTTCCCTTGATTGTTTTTCTAAGGTTAGTAATGCTTTCTGTCACGGAATTTGGTATTCGGTATTCCGCACCGCAGACTGGGCACTTATAGTTGCGGAAGCACGTGTCTTCTATCAGTTTTCTCTGAAACGGTAATGTTAGTATGTCTAAAAGTGAAACAATATTCATAGCAAATCATCCTCTTACATCCATCGCTTACCTTTTCCCCTTGATCGTGCTGACTGCGATTTAATCACTTCATTATCTTTTCGAAGCGGAACATCCCGTCAGGGAACTGATCGTCCATTTGCTCTGCCATGTCAGGATCATTTGGATCAGGATGATGGCTGTTGTAAAACTCCACTATATGGAACCCGCAGCGGTTCACATAGAAATGGATATTCCGCTTTTCAAAATATGGTGTTACAGTTTCCCATACTCTGACCTCTGGATGCCGCTTTTCGACCTCGCGCCAGGCAGCATATCCAATGCCCTTACTATGGGCATTCGGGGAAACAAAAAGTATATCCAGATCACCGTGCTCGCCATCAACTTTGATTATGACACCTCCGACAGTATGACCATCCTGCATGATGCGGTAGGCTTCACCTGTGTCGATAGACTTCTCAATCGTCTCCCGTGAGATGATCTGTCCATCTTCTTCAAAATGCTCATCTTGGACTCCGAATTCCTCAAGTGCACCATAATTGAAGGCTTCTTGATTGTCTTTTATAAATTGTTCTCTGTCTGATTCATCTAGTGACTTGAGTTCTATCATTGTCTGCATATTACTCATTGATTTCCCTGTATAGCTTATTTATGCTTGCCTGTGCATGTTCGGATATGTGTTTATTGATGAGTCTGTCTCTGAGGTCTTTGATCGCAATCATCTCGTCAGCTACATCTTCAAGTCTGTGCTTTTCGCCACCGATATAGCTGATCATCCTTTCCGCAGTGAAGTCCGTGTTCATTTCAGCACATATAAGCCTTGTGAACTCCTCCGGATATCCTTTTCTGAGCATCAAATCATATAATAACTCAGTCTTGCTCTTCATCTGTCATGACACTCCCATAACCTGATCTGCCATTTTTTTAAGGAACTCTTCCACAGATGGTTCACGATCTCCGAATGTATTTATGAAGGCAGGTGATTTCTGCAGATATGCTTCATGTATAGACTTCTGCATCTCCTTTCTGACTTCTTCTTCGGAGACGCCATTCTTCCTGGCAACCTCTTTAATCACGTTTTTCATGTCATTCTTCCTTTCTCTTCCAGATGAATCCGACCCGTTCATCATCTCTATGTTCAACCTCAAAGCCCATGTTGTGGTATATCTGATATGCATAGTGCCTGATCGGGATCTCGTAGCGTATCACCTCAAAGCCTGACTCTTTCAGGTCTGCCATGAGTGTCTCCAGCAGTTCTGTGCCGATGCCGTATTCCGCATACTCCTTTTTGAGGTTCATATGCATTATGGCCTCTCCCGGCGCAGTGACATCTGCCCAGGAGAGACCTGCAAGCTCAGTATCTATCTTCGCGATATATTTGTGCTCGCCAAATGATTCCAGCGAATATCTGCCCTCATATGGCCAGAATTGTCTCCGGGTTTTCAGAAAAGATTCAAGATCCTGTAATCTCTGATTACTCATTGTTGCCCTTTGCCCGTATTGCCGCCACGAATGAGGCAACTGATCCGACGAACAATACGACAATGATTGCTACTGCTACAGGCGCATCTTTTATATAAACCCACAGGTCGTAAGTATTATATAACTGTCCGCATGCAAACAGGCATGCGATCAGCCAAAAGCCCAAAGAAATCAACAGGGCTATGCCAAGCAGTATAAAACCTATCCTTTTCGTATTCTTTTTCACTTTATTCCCTCGTACTCCCATGTTTCTGTGTCTATCAACAGGAACTCTTCTGTTCCGATCGGGTCTCCGGTCCTGTAGGTAGAGAACAGATCACAGGTCACAACATTGCCAAGTCTGTCTATCTGCATCACAGGAGTATGCCCCACAACCTGAAGCAAATCATACTCTTTATACATTTTCTCGTTATAGTACTGTGGTCTGAACCAAAGCGGAGAGGCGTCATCCCACATTTCTCTCATTCCCAGAGT
This sequence comes from Mogibacterium sp., assembly GCA_017432075.1. Lineage (GTDB taxonomy): Bacteria > Bacillota > Clostridia > Peptostreptococcales > Anaerovoracaceae > Crickella. The sequence continues at coordinate 14,763 of JAFRJV010000031.1, forward strand.
GTTTATCTTATCTATAACTGCATCGATATCGTCATAGTCAACATCTGGTGCATAGTACTTCGCAAATGCATGTGTAAGGCCGCCGTGGCAAAACACAACATTATCTATCATGTGGATATATGCCATCTGATCCCGATCCGGCAATTCTCTTCGCAGAGCACTGAGTTTCTCCTGGACTACAGGTATAGCGAGAGATGAAAAGCCGCTCTCGTACTGGATCCACTCATATGACAGATCATGGTTGCCATAACACCATAACGTGTCCGGGAATTCCTTCTGGAACCGTATAGCTGCATCAAAGGTCTCTTCGTACAGTCCAAGATCATATTCTTTGCCCCAGTCATCAGGGATATCCATAAGGCAGACTGCCCTGTCTGCCTTGCCATCCTTCATTATTCCTGCCACTCTATCAAACATCCATGGCTTCAGGTGGACATCCGGTATCACTAATACTTTCACTTCAAAAACCTCCTTAAGCAAGTGTATGTATCGCGGCATGCACAGCATGATTTTAACACACTGTGCGCCGCTCTTTGTGTACGTTTGAAAGAATCTGACTATCTCTCGAAAGAGTCTCTTTCAGCACTCTGTCTCTGCTTTTCCCTTGCTCTCTGTGCAAGGAGTTGTGCGACTCTGATACCCTGTTCCTCAGTCATGGTGATCCCACGCGACATCCTTGTATGGTCGGGTGCCCATTCTCTGATGTCGAGCTTTGGTGCTCCACCATTCCAGGACACGAGATTCAGTTCCCTCCGCCAGCCATTGTCGTTCGCAGCATCAAGAGCTCCAATGAACTCCTTGATCTCAAAAGTCACTTCTCCGTTGTTGCTTTTTTCTGCCATAAAATACCTCCTGTTCTTCCGAATTATCTTTCCCATTCTCTATTTTTTGGCCTCAAATGATCCATAAGACCTTCATTTCTGAAACTGAACACCTTGTTTGTGCCTCCACCGACTATAACATGGTCTAAAAGCTTCAGGCCAATCAGGTCTGAGGCAGCGATCAGCCTTTTTGTAACATCGATGTCCTCCGGACTTGGCCGGAGACTACCTGAAGGGTGCACATGAAACACGAGCATACTCGCTGCATTCGACAGGATTCCTGACTTTACTACATTAGCCGGACTCACAAGTGAAGCGTCAAGCGTGCCTACGCTGCAGATATTGAAGTTGATCGGCTGCCCGTTGGTCTTCAGGTTAAGCACTGCAAAGACCTCTCTGTCGTATGTTGCCAGTTCTTTTGCTATTACCTTCACTGCATCCTCCGGGCATGTGATCCGGTCTTCACTGTACAGCGACGGCTCTTTGACCATTCTGATGTTCACTACCTGGATCTTCTCGTCATTTCTCTTTCTTCCCATCGGCGAACACCTCCATGTCTATCGAATACACCGTCCCGTCAGGCAACTGATCCACCAGTTTCCTCAATCTTGCAAGGTCCACGCTGTCAATAACTACCGGCCGCATATGTCTCGGCATATACTCCGGTTCTTGTGTTGCCGGCTCTATCATCATCTGCATCTGCCGCCTCCTTCCTCTCAGGCTTTGGATCCTCGCCGTCCATAAGCCATGCAAGCTCACTGTGATTTGCCTTGATTGCATCCTGAAGATCGAATATGTTTGCCATCTCACCGGTCAGACCGTTCTTGAGTATCAGTCTGCCATCGAGTGTCTTGATCTTGCTTGCCGTATCAAAGCCCTTATCTTTCAGCTTGTCCATGGTCTTCAGCTTCGTTCTGTCTATTGCCATCTGTTTCCTCCTTCTTCTGCCTTATTCCCAGTTGTCGCATTATTTCCGGAAGACAGTAACCGCAGAATGGTGCAAGTTTATTGCGGTAATTACAGTCTTCCGGACATTGTATCTTCGGGTATTCCCACAGATATCCCATATCTATGCTTTCATCAGGTCTTTGCCATAGCCTGTGAAGGCATAGCTGTGAGTTCGGTCAAATTTGCTATCGTTGTACTCGCCGACCTTAATGACTCCTTCTCTGAGAAGCTTCTTCACTGCCGTCTGTACCATGTGCACCGTCAGGAACGGCAGGTAAGCAGTGATCCTCTTGTATGAGGCACGCACCCAAGGATATCCGTCTATATAGAATGCTGCATCCGGATTTGACTGTGACTCCCACAGCTGAGAAGCAATTGCAGCTGCATTCGTCCCGCATATTCTCGCTACCTCTGTATTGAGCTTTTTCTCTTTGTAGTTCATTTCTTTATTTCCCTCCCACAGTCTCAAAACAAAAGGAGCGTAGATCTTTATGATCCCGCCCCTGTGTCAATTATTCATTATTGCATGATGCCGATGCCGCCGTTATCAGGCGAACATCTCAGCATCCTCTTTTGCCTGCTTGCGCTTCTTGATATATTCCTTTATCACAAGTGCAAGCATGCTGCCGAATGCTCCGGTAAAGAGTACGCCGTACACCCAGATCAGTGTGTTGTCGCCTGTCTTAGGCGGCGGGCTCACTACCGGGCCGTCCTTGACGAGAACAGTCTGTCCTTCGTCTTTCAGATCCTTGTGCTCCGCTACCTCGGTCAGTGTGAACTTTGAAAGGTCTTCGCCCTTCTTGTAGTCATTGATCCTGTAAGCAGTCTCGAACGCTACGAGTTCCTTGCCCTTGAGGCCAGTGGTATCGATCACAAACGTAACCTTGACCTTGCCGTTCGGCTTTTTCGGCTGGAACGGTTCGCTCCATACAGTGACCTCATAACCGTGTTCAACGAGCGGATCGCCGGTATCCTTTACCATGAGAGCACCTTCGACCATATACCACTTGGAAGGATCGAGAGCCTTGTACTCGACCACGTCAGTAAGAGTAGTCTCCTTGCAAGGATCGACTTCCTTGGCCTTCTTGTCTCCTGTAAGAGTAGTTCCGATCTCAGGTGTCTGCACCGGAGTCTGGGCTACGTCTTTTTTAGGCTCAAGTGTGTTTGGCTCATCAGGATTCTCCGGGTTAGGATATGTCACATTATCACAGTAAGCGGTGTTCCAGTAGCCGTCCTTATCGTCGGTCTTGTTCTTCTGGTATTCTCTGTTGATGTCATTGCCCTTGTCATCCAGTGAGTCTGAATCCTTTGCAGCTGCTGCAAGATATTCTTTTGCATTATCGCTGACGACTGCAGTGTAAGTGACTACAGCCTTCTCACCCGGCTCAAGAGTGATGTTCGCTGTGAACTCATCCTTGCCCTTGTTGTTCCACTTGCCTTCGCCTTCGAACTTCACATCCTTCAGCTTAGGTACAGTGAAGAACTCAGGGTTCTGGGTGAACTGATCCGTTACATCCATCGTCAGTGCGATGTTGCCGGTGTTCTCGACATGGACTTCGTACTCGATCTCGTCCTGAGCAAAGAATCCGTATTTGTCTCCCTTAGACGGAGCCTTGGTAGTACGGATCTTATACATCTCATATGACGGCTGAGGGTACTTCCATGTTACGGTCTGGCCTTCATCCTCGATATCTTCGTGAGTAGCAGCGATGTGGCCTTCAGAATCGTAGACCTGTTCGAAAACTACAGTGTCCTTGCCGTAGAGCAGGTTTCCGTCGAAGGTGAATTCCACCTTGACCTTACCGTTTGAGCTTCTTGCCGTGAATTCCTTCTCAGCTCTGATTTCATTTCCCTTGGCATCCTTTATGACCTTGCCTGTAGCCTTGTCGATCAGACGGCCCTTCGCAGTATACTTCTCGCCCTTCTTCAGGTTCGTATACTCTATGGTATCTGTGAGTTTTATCTCCTTCGCAGGCATGATCTCGGTATTCTCACCGTTCACATCGGCTGTGGTTCCGATCTCAGGGATATCGTCAGTGATGGTCTCAAGATCCACAAAGCCGGTCTGCGTCTTCTGATCCACAGTGAACCAGAACTTCTGCAGGATATATCCCTCGTTATGCTCACATGGCATCTCCTCAAGGATATATGAATCGTACGGAAGTGCTCCCCACTCGGATTTCATCTCAGCCTTCGTTCCGAATTCGCCTGTACCGAACCAAACTCCATGAAGGATGTCGTCCTTTCTTGCTTCAAGATCAGCAGTTTTGATGTCTTCCGCCTCAAGCAGATCATCGAACGGGTTCTGCTTTCTTGCAGTATCCGAATCCTCGTCCTCGTCTAAATCCCCGGCAGCTCTTCTGTCCTTGGTGGAAAAGAAGCCGTTCGCATCAGTCACAACTACGTGAGTCTCGCCATTAGCTACGCTGATGATCTTGAACGGAACATACGAGAATCTCTCGGAAGTTGAGTCAGCGATCTTGGTGCCCTGTACATCTGATCTGTACACATAATCATCGAAAGTCAGGTTAACGTCGTTTTTTCCGTCATCGAAGGAGACCATCACGCCGTCTTCCCTGATCTCAAACATATGCTCAGTCTTGTCAGTCCTCTGGTAGCTGTCATTTGTCTTGCTCTCGCGGATGGTATAGGTTCCGTAAGGCAGATCATCGATCAGCGTCTCAGCTGTATAGGCCTGCTTCTCAGGATTCCAGTGAGTAACGATCTTTCCGACGTCCTCTCCGGATTTCACTCGTTTTATCGACTCATTTCCGAACAGATCCTGCTTCGATGACAGTTTCTTCCAGTCAACGAGGTCAGTAGTATTACCGATGTCCTTTCTTACAACGACATCCTTCTCGGATACGTTCTTGATTGTGAATACGATGCCTTCAAGGCTGGCTCCGCCGAGTTTCTCAGATTTCCTGATCTCCTTGTCCCTCTTGACGATCTGGACGCCGCCCCTGATGACAGGCTCTCTGGTCATATACTTGGTCAGGTCAACGATCATTCCGTCAGTGAATTCGATGGTCTCATTGACACCTTCCTCATTGTTCGTTCCGGCGATCTTCACATAGTCCTTGCCTTCCTCGGTGTAGACCTTGATGGTAAAACTCCACTTCTCATTGAGGTTATAGCCTTTGGACGGCTTTGTCTCTTTGATGAAGTATGTGCCGTAGCTGAGATCCGAACCGAGAGTCGAGGATGCACCGCTGGCATCAGTCTTTATGATACCGACTACTGCATCCTTGGCGATCTCCTTCGCGTTCTTAGGCATGCTGCCGTTTGAATCCTCCCAGCTGACTGCAGGAGTCTTGTCTGAGAGGTATGGAACATCTCTTGTTACCACTCCCTGAGCTGATTTGTTCCAGATAGTGAATTCAGCACCTTCGAGTGTCGAATCGCCCTGGTCATAGGCTGTATCCAGATCATTGTCGATCTTCTGGATCTTCAGCCCAAATCTCTTGACGTGGTTAGGGATCTTAGCAGGATCGACTTCCTTGATCACGCCGTCCTCATCGATGAAGACTTCGCCCTGCCAGTCTTTGTTCAGGTGATATCCCTTTTCTGTTCCGATCTCCTTCACGATATAGTGGCCGTAAGGAAGGTCCTTGTTTCCGGTAGTCGCAACACCGCCAGTAACTTTGATAGTCATGACTTTCTGTCCCTTAGGATATCTGATGCCTTTTACAAGAACGTCATGAGCGCTGTTGTTGATGATCTCAAGTTCTGCACCTTCGATGACTGCATCGCCCTGAGGTGTGGTCTTGCCTGTATCTGCATCGACCTTTGTGACCTTGAGGCCGCCCCTGATGACATCCTCTGCTACAGGAGTCTCAGTCAGGTCGATGATTTCTCCATCCTTTCTGATGGTGAAGTTCTTGCTCCATGTTGTGTTCAGGAGATAGCCCTTAGACGGCTTGGTCTCCTTGACGGAGTAAGAACCGTAAGGCAGTGCATGCGCATCGGAAGACGCTATGCCGCTTTCGTTTGTTGTGATAACGAGCGCAGCTTCGCCTTTTGCGATCTCCTTGCCGCCAACCATCACTGACTGCTTCGACTGATTGTAGACAGTGAATTCAGCTCCCTTCAGGGTCGCATCGCCTTGTGCATAAGCCTCGTCGAGCTCATGATCGATCTTCGCAAGCTTGACACCACCGCGGATGATCGTTTCATCGCCTTTGAGCCTCTCGTTATAGGTCTTGACATGAAGGTTATCTGTGCCGTCTTCAGTGACATGGCCTACGACCTTCTCGTTATTCAGAAGATAGCCTTCAGATGCTTTGACCTCGCGGATCACATAAGTGCCGAGAGGATAAGCAATCTTGCCGTCCTTGTCCTTGTAGAAGGCTGAATTCGTCATGCCTTCCGCTTTCACCGGATTCTGACCGCTGATCTTTCCGCCCGCATCAGTCACAAAGTTCCATGTCGCCTTGAGTGCGTTTGAAGCTTCAGCCTTGGCGGCTGTATCGTACTGCCCGGCATAGAACTTGATCTCGTATACTGCACCTGCAAGAGTCGCATCGCCTTCACCATGATCATGCGGATAACCGGCAGGGTTCTTGGTGAGCAGTATGTCGATCAGATCTGTGATCGGTTCGTCATTGGCTGTGAAAGTAGTAGTTTCATCAGATTCGACCTTCACCGTGTAAGTCTCGGAGTCCTTGGCATATCCCGGAGGAGCCGTTGTCTCCTTTACTGTGTAAGTGCCTTCCATCAGGTCTATAGTATTGCTCTCTCCGTTGGCCTTGAGAGTAAGGACTCCGGCAGACTTATTGCTGCTGTCATATACGGTGTATTTTGCACTTTCGATTGAATAACAACTGTTGCCGTCTGTGATGGAAGTCCTGTTAGATACCTTCTTCATTTTCAGGTGTCCTGGTGCTTCCAGATAGCCTACTATCATGTCCTGTACTCCGGACATATAGCACACAAATACTTTGAAACTGTCTGGTACTGCATCATCTTTGGAGCTGTCTGGTTTCCAAAGTGCATCTCCCAGTTTCTTAGCTTTAGTCCATACGTCTCCGAGATCAGAAGCATGGGTACCGCCCCAGGTAGCCATATCTGAAGGTCTTCCCGCATAGACATATGAAAGCGCCAGGTGCGCGATACCCCAGTCCTTGCTGAAGTTACCCGTATAATATGAGCCTCTGATATCCTTTACGTTATTGTCATAACCGGGATAAGACGGTGAGTAGTACATGATATTACGAATGGCATTCCACTTGCCCTTGTCGTCCTCGTCAGTAACGACCTTATCCACGGTCACGGTTCCGGTCGCCGGGGATGCCTTGGCTGGCTGAACGCAGTAAGAATATCTGCTTCCCAGGTCATCTCCGAGGTCACACTTTCTGGAGTTACTGTAGCCTCCCTCGCCGGATCCGTATGTGATCCTTCCTCCGTCAGTTACGGTGTACTTGCTGCCCACCTTACCGGTGAATGCCGCATATGAATTCTGCGTCATCGCGGCTCCGAGGACCATGATGAGCGCAAACGTTATGGCGAACACTCTGGTGAACGCCTTGAAATACTTGTTTTCTGTCATTGCGTTTTTTCTCCTTTCCGCTAAATGCACATGAATGCAAGAATGATCACTGGGAGGCAGAGCGCAGCCATAATCCCTGTCAGAATCCAGGACAGTCTGTTGGCTGCCTTTTCACTGAGATACAGCTGCATGCCTGCATCGTCAGTGACGATGATCACCTCGTCATTCGGTTTGTTGTCTTTGTCTTTCGTCATATGGTTCCTTTCCCGCAAATCCGGACATAAAAAAAGGCGCTCAGGTCTTTTCGACTTGAACGCCACGTGTCATGATATTGCGATTATTATAAATATATTAGTGTTACATATACATATTCCCACCATCTCTTACTTCTTCGGGTAGTAACCGGTAGTAAGAGAGGTGGGGTTACAGGGGAGGAGATGGGAAAACATACTCCTGATACAATATGCGCTATGCCTATCTGGCATCATCCCGGTCTCGTTGTCTCTGTCTGTGTCTGGCATAGTATTCCATAGCTGCAGCGATATAGTCCTCACGCTTCGAAACCGGCAGGTCCGGCGGAAACAGCCTTCTAAAGCGTTCGCCGCTCAGCACTATGCGTTCTTTCTGGTTGGGCTTCTCCTCAAGGAGGATAGCTTCTATCACCTCCGGAGTGAGTTTCTTCTCCGCGCACATCTGTCTCATTCGAATCGCCTGAGCATGAGATGGAGTGCACTGTTCAGCATCCATACATTCCCATATATGTCCCTGCTGGACTTTTGGAATGAACGATAATTCTATTGCCGGGCGCATGGCCATCTGTCCCTCATCCACCATATCCAGGATCTCCGGAATAAGTTCTGTAAGACGAATATATCTGGAAATTGTTCTTCCGCTTTCACCTGATGAATCTCCTAGAAGATCTCTGGTTTTCTCTCCCTCAAAAATGTGGACCATTTGTCCACCATTTTTTAAGGGCCTTCCTGGCAGTCTCTTCATTGCCTCCATTCTCATCTTATACGCGAAGGCTTTCTCGCTCGGAAGGATTTTGGTCCTCTGGAAATTACTTTCGACCATGAAAATTGTTCCTTCATCACGAGTCATATCCACTACTTCACACCTAAGTGTATCGATGCCTGCTATCTGGCAGGCTCTTAATCGCCTGTGCCCGGAAAGAAGTTCGTATCTTCCATCTTCCTTTTTCCGGACTGTAGCAGGAGTCAGTACACCGTTCTCTCTGATCGATTCGACAAGATTGAGCATGTCTTCATCATCTCTGACTTTGAACGGATGATCCGGGAACGGGTCGATCTCATCGAGAGGTATCTCGTATATCCTCTTGAGCTTCGCGTCATCTCTCTCCTCTTGTGATGAAAACAGCTCATCGAGCGAGGGCAGCTTCATCTCTATGTCTTTCACGTTCGCCAAGCTTCATCACCTCTTTCGTCAGTTGTTCATATGCAATAGCAGGTTTTGAGCCTTTGTCATACGCGAAAATGCTCATCCCTGCCTTGCTTGCCTCAGCTGCTTTTACAGCTACCGGTATCTGGGTATCGAAGATTCGGATGCTCATGCCGTATTTCGTCCTGATGGTATTGATCACTTCTTTCGACAGGTTGGTCCTGCTGTCTACAAGCGTCATGACTATACCAGCGATCTTAAGATTCTCGTTAGTGTGGTTCCTGACCATATCTATGCTTTTCATCAGATGTGTCATCCCTTTTGTCGGAAGGTACTGTGCCTGCACCGGGATTATCACTTCATCCGCAGCCGTCAGTGCATTTATCGTGATCATGCCAAGTGATGGCATGCAGTCGATAAGGATATAGTCGTAATCCTTTTTCACATCTTTCAGAAGGTTCGCCAGCACCTTTTCTCTGCTCATGGCATTCACAAGCTGTGATTCCATAGAGGACAAATCAAGATTCGACGGGATCAAATCCACTCCTTCAGGATGATGCAGGATAGTGTCCTGAACTACAGGTTTGTAGTCCTGTGTTACCAAGTACATCAGTTTTCCCAGTGAATTCTCTAGCGCATCCGCGTCCCATCCAAGGGCCGAGGTCAGGTCATTTTGCGGATCTGCATCTATCAGTAATACCCGTTTGCCTTCTCTGGCCAAACCGATCCCGAGATTCAGTGTGGTCGTGGTCTTTGTCACTCCGCCTTTCTGGTTACATATCGCTATCGTCTTCGCCATCCGCATCCTCCTCTTCGCCATATAGTTCCAGGCCTAGCAGATAAGTCTCTATCAGACCCGAATAATCAAAGAACTGTTCCAGATAGTACCTGCCATTTTCCTCTGTGTATCCTGCAGCTGCAGCGCCCATCATCCCGGCGGAGTCTTCCATGCCGGCCATCATGAACGCGACCGCAAGGAGGGCCATCGCTTCTTTGAACTCTCCTCTGGAATACAGCCCAAGGATGAGATTGCAGAGCAGGACCGTATGTGGAGCATCATATTCGAATTCCCCGGATTCATCGAAATCGATGGCTGTCATCTTAGCGATATAGTCCATCATAGGGCATACACTTTCCGCCTTTTCGCTCTTTTCTGTAATAACGTGCTTCTTCTTTCCTATATTGATCATTTTGTTTTCCTTTCTCCGTGTTCCGGACATAATAATTGGCCCTGCACCCTGTGTACAGAGCCATGTAATCCGGAAGCCGGAGAGGGGAGTCGATATCAGTCAACAAATCTGATCAGGAGGTCATCTACAGCATCTGTGTATCTGCCTTCCGCAATAAGCTGGTTCTTGAGCTCAACGAGAGCCATTACTATGATTCTAATCTCATCATACGAGAACTTATACTTAGACCTTAACATATCAGGCACCTCCAATCGCAATGATCTATGTCTTCATGATCATCGTAAATAAAAAGAACGCGGTCCACAACTGTGCGAATCGCGTATCGTCCGTTCGTATCATTTACAATGATTTATATGTATATAGAATGTAGCAAATGAGGCATCTCATTCACAGAAGGAAATTTGTGGGGATGACTCTCGCCAAGTCACAGGAGTCGAAGATGAGTTCGTATTAAAGAATTGCCTGGCAAGCCGTCTCCAATAAGAGGGACTTCGTTTCTCGTCATGTAGCACGAGACACCCCCTGCAATTCCTCCTTCACCCCAGCGTAATCCGGCGTTTTCCGGCGATGTGCGGCGAAGTGCTGAGAGGCTCAACATATTGAAATTTCAACGAAAATCAGTAAAATAAAGGACCTCCGGAATCACCCGAAAGTCCTCAAAAATGGAGCTGATGGGGGGAGTCGAACCCCCAACCTTCTCGTTACGAATGAGATGCTCTGCCATTAAGCTACATCAGCAGAGGAATTGTCCTGACGATCGGCGAGCGTCAGCGCAGTCGGAGTCATGGAAATTCCTTTACGCAGTACGCCGCCGACTGGCAAGCCGCAGGCGCCGACAGAGGCGCCGCGTACGAGCCGTTATCGCGCTCTGTAAATATAACAGAGCGCGATTAATAATTCAATCAGTTTTTATTCCTTATCCTCGAGCTTCGGTGCTTCCTCTGTGACTGTCTGCACGAGTTTCGTCACTAAGAGAGCAACGTTGAGAAATGCTATAGCTACTGTGAGTCCGGTCGAAGCGCCGGCTGCTTTTTTCATGAGCTTATTTGCGTCGATCTTCATTTCTCCTCCTTCCGTCTGCATCCGGGTGCAGATTCTCTGAGCAACACAGGTGTCCCCTTGAGGCCTTCAGCCTAAGAAGCCCTTATACTGAATACAAATTGTTATTTGAAAACTCCGGATTCGAAGTTATGTCGATACCAAGCGCCCTTAAAGCCTGCTCGTCCTTGTCGGAGAGGATGGCTGTGCAGTGTGCGACGCAGCCATTCAGGTTAGGGATCTCCTTAAGCGCAAGCTCAGCGAACGGGTTGATCAGTTTGGTCAGCGTGAGCGCCATGATGACCTCTTCAAGGTTGAGGCTTGTCTTGTCATGAAGGATCCCTGACTTTGTGTTCGACATGCTCTCGAAGATCGGTGGTGATATGATCAGCATGTCATCCTGGATGCCTGCCAGCTTCTTGATGGCATTGAGCACCATGGCCGCCGTTGCAACCATTCTGCGCGATGATCTTCCGGTCACGATGGTGCCGTCAGGCAGCTGCATGGCGGATACTACCACGTTCTCATATCTCTGAGGATTCTGCGCTCTCTTGATGTCTGCGTATTCCTCTGCTGCCGCAACGACCGGTCTATCGTATCTGGATGCACCTACCTCTTCCATAAGGAGCTTGCATCTCTCCAGTGTGGAAGCTTCGATAGTGCCTTTTCTGTAGGAGCACTCCGCGATCAGATACCTGCGGACGATCTCCTGCTTGGCTGCCTCTCTGCAGACCTCGTCATCTGTGATCGCAAAGCCGCATCTGTTCACGCCCATGTCGGTCGGCGATTTATAGCCTTCATCCGATCCGGTGATCGCGTGGAGTATCCTCCTTAACACAGGGAACGCGTCTACGTCTCTGTTGTAGTTGACAGCCGTCTCTCCGTAAGCATCAAGGTGGAACGGATCGATCATGTTGAAATCCTTGAGGTCTGCTGTCGCCGCCTCATATGCGATATTGACAGGGTGCTTGAGCGGCAGGTTCCATATAGGGAAGGTCTCGAACTTGGCGTATCTGGCCTTGCGTCCTCTCTTGTACTCATGATAGACCTGCGAGAGCGATGTAGCAAGCTTGCCGGAGCCTCCGCCCGGACCGGTCACGACTATCAGCGGCTTCGATACTTCGATGTACGGATTTGCTCCGTAACCTGCTTCGGAAACGATCGTGTCCACGTCTGTCGGGTAGCCCTTGGTGAACATGTGCTTATAAGTACGGACTCCGCGTCTTTCGAGTTTGGCCATGAACTGGTTGACGGACGGAGCATCCTCATATCTGGTGACGACCACGGAGTTTACCGAGAGGTCGTAGCTCCTGAACTCGTCTATCAGTCTCATGACTTCCAGATCATATGTTATGCCGAAGTCCTGGCGTGTCTTGCTCTTGATGATATCGCCTGCGTAGATGCAGATGATTATCTCCGCCTGATCGCTCATCCTTTGCAGGAGTTTGATTTTTGCGTTTTCGTCAAACCCCGGAAGCACTCTCATCGCGTGCTTGTCTTCGACCAGCTTACCGCCGAATTCCAGGTAGAGCCTGCCTTCGCCGCTTCTGATCCTCTCAAGGATATACTTTGACTGCTCCTCGATGTACTGTTCTGCGCTGAATCCTTCTTTTTTCATGTCTACCCCTTCCGTTTATGAAGGCTTTACTTCTATCTCGAGAATATTGCGTCTCGAGAAAAACTTATCGAATCTGATCTTGTAGTCTACGGAGACCTTGCCGTACCCGTCCTCATCGAGGTTGTCCTCTAGCTTGTTTGTGTAGACCTCAAGGTTTACCGAAGGCATCATCGGGACCTGATATCTCGTAATGTTGAGCATGCCCGGTTTAAGCGTCATGTCCATGCCCTCGTCTTCCTCGTCTCTGGCGTATTTGCGTATGCGAATGGAGCCGTCCTCGAGTTTGACCAGAGTGCGGACATCTTCCGTACCGAGAGCTTCCGCTTCTTCATAGGTGATGTATGTCGCGTTGTTGCGCGAATACACGGTGCCCTCGGTCAGGATCTCCATCGTATCCTCAAGTTCGAGCTCGCGGCGGAATGCCTCTCCGCTCGGTTTGAGATTTTCGATGTATTGTGTACTTGTTATCCTGAGATTGACGCTTTTTTTCATAACAGAAATATTTTATAACATTTGACACAACTGACACAATATCGACATATTTGAAAACTTTAATAATTCGTGTACAATTATTTTGTTTTAAGTTTCATTTTAGTTTCAGACTTTACTATATTATATGGAAAGGAAGCGGCAGAGATAATTCTGCCCGGCAGGTAACGGAAAATGGATGAAAATGAAAGAAATATAGTCAGTTTTGACAACCCGCTCGAAGAACCTGAACCGGTCATCAAGACGGTCGAGATAGATTATCCGAAGACAGTCGCAGATGAGCCGGCTCATGCAGCCCCGTCAGGTCCTTCGCACAGCAAACCGAAAGAGAAAAAATATGTAACGAAGGGAGCTCTCATCGCATGTATGATACTGACGATGATCCTCAGCTCACTGCTTGGTGCCTTTATTTCAGGCGCATACTTCTCAAGGACCACTTCAGACGGCAGAGCAGTCAGAGAGGACTCCGAGCTGTCGCAGCTCGATCTCGGCGATGCCACGGGAAGCGAACTCACCGTTGCGCAGATCGTTGACAAGAACGAGGACGCGGTAGTCGAGATACTGATGTCAGGAACGGCACAGAACATGTGGGGGCAGATGCAGCTCGTACAGGGTGCCGGCTCCGGTGTCATAATGACGGAAGATGGTTATATCGCTACCAATTATCATGTAATCCAGGGAGCCAGCAAGGTAGAAGTCACTCTTCACAACGGTGAATCGTACGTTGCCCGCATCATCGGAAGCGATCCTTCGAACGACATCGCAGTGATCAAGATCGATGCCAAAGGCCTCACAACCGCTACAGTCGGTGACAGCAGCACGGTAGATGTGGGTGATCTGGCTGTCGCGATCGGCAACCCGCTCGGACAGCTCGGCGGAACCGCTACTACAGGCATCATCAGTGCTCTCGACAGAACGCTTGATGTAGAGGGTACCACCCTCACGCTGATGCAGACTGACGCTGCCATCAACGGCGGAAACTCCGGCGGCGGCCTGTTCAATAACAAAGGCGAGCTGATCGGGATCGTTGAATCCAAGGCGTCAGCGGTAGGAGTCGAAGGCCTCGCATTCGCACTGCCTATCAACAATGTTTCGCCTATCATCAATGACTTCATAAAGAATGGCGGCAACGTTCAGGCAACACAGGGCACACCGGCTGTAGGTATCGTAATAAGCGACGTTTCGGAAGAGAACGCTCAGTACTACGGACTTGAATCCGCAGGCGTATACATCGCTCAGGTAACAGGCGAGAATGCCACTAAGGCAGGCTTCCAGCCTGAGGACCGTATCGTATCGTTCAACGGCAAGGAGATCTCCAACAGCAATGACTTCATCACTCTCGTAAGAAAGTGCAAGGTGGGAGACACCGTAACGATAGTGGTCAGTAGAAAGGGCCAGCAGCTCGAGATCAAGACCGTGCTTGAGGAACTGCAGCAACAGCAGCCATGACAAGCGTCAGGTGAATAGCCAAAATAATACCCCGCGCCTCAGCGCGGGGTATTTAAGTTCTTAAAATATACTGATTTCCGAGTGGGGATCTACTCTAACTCTCCCATGGCCTCCATCTTCTTGCCCAGTGCAAAGACGAACTCCTTGAGTGCTTTTACATGCGCATCGGCTTCCATTCTTGCTTCAGCGTCGCGTCCGGCATTGATGGCCTCCATGATGCGGTTGTGCTGTTCAGCTGTTGACTCGTAAAGCGAGAAATCGTCGTAATACAGGTATCTGAATCTGAGCGAGAGCTCCTGTACGTACTTGACAAGCTCACTCAGCGTCTCGTTGCCGCTGCACTTTACGATGAAGTTATGGAATTTCTCATCGAGCTCGATGATATGTTCCTTGTTGTCAGCCTTCTCGATCGCTTCCTCGTACTCAGCTGCGATCGCTCTGAGTGTATCTTTTTCCTCATCGGTGATCCTCTGAGCCGCAAGCTTTGCTACGAAGCCTTCCATGTCTTCTCTAACTTCAAACACATCGAGCATATCCTTGATGGAGATGTTTGCAACATAAGCGCCGCGTCTCGGCTCCACCTTGACCAGTCCGTCATCAGAAAGTCTCTTGATAGCCTCTCTGATAGGTGTACGGCTCACATTCATTTTTTCAGAAAGATCGATCTCCATCAGTCTTGTCTGTGATACGATCTCTCCGGTAAGGATCTTGTGCTTCAACTCCAGATATACCAGATCTTTTAAAGGCTTCTGGACCTTAAGTTGGATATCAGTCATAACTTCCCCTCTCTATCTATATGCCTGTATCGGTCAGCCACGCCCTTATAGAGGCGTCCGTTACTGCCATCTCTGCGAAAGTGGCAATGCCTTTACCGGCTTTATCGATGTCCTTATAGTAAGCGACCATTGTAGGGCCGCTTCCGCTCATCAGCACTTCTTCGGCATCAAGTCTTTCGATCATGAACTTCCTGAGCAGCGCCGCCTTTTTATCTGCCTTGAGCGTATATTTTTCCATATCGTTGACAAAGATCTTTCCGGCGGTCTCCTTATCAGTATAGCCGATCTCATCAAACGCTTTGTAGGCAGCTTTCGTCAGGACCGCTGTTCCCGGATTTGCCATAATGACATATCTCGGAATGCATTCCGCTCTTTCGACTATGTCGCCTATACCGGCAGTCCATGCCGCATCGTTTGCTTCTTCGAGCCCTTCCAACCCGTCGAGCAATTTACGGTTACGGTAAGCGTTCATGAATGTCGAAAAAGGCACATCGGCTCCGAATCCCGCGCCTATATCCATAAGCTCTCTCAGAGTGAACGGCCTGTCCGTCATCTCGTTAAGACCCAGAAGACATGCAGCCGCGTTGGCGCTGCCTCCGCCGATACCTGCCGATACCGGAAGATCCTTGCGGATATCTATGAGCAAGGTATCTGTCAGACCGTGCTCTTCAGGATCTTTCTGTCCCAGGGCATCCGTAAATGCCTTAACGGCTCTGAACGCAAGATTGTCCATATCCGTCGGAATTGTTTTTGCATCCGTACATAAATATACAACAATGCCATTTACAGTGCAATGAGGCAGCTTGTATTTTGTTGCTTTTTGAGTACATTTTTCTATGCTCAGCACATCGTGGAGCCCCAGGCCCTGCATGAATGAGACTATATCATGATAGCCGTCGGGTCTTTTTCCAGTGATCTCGAGTGACAGATTGATCTTTGCGTGAGCATTAAGTGTTATCTTATCCATGGTCAATGAAACAGGGGAGGTGCCGCTCCCCTGAAGTCTTCCTTTTATTTTTTCTTTGTGCTCTTGCTCTTGGAGCTGTTTTTCTCAGCTTTTCTGTAGGCTCTCAGGGCTTCTATGGAGCGGTCAGCCTTATTTACAGGAGCCGGTGCATGAACGTGATATACATTGTTGAGGAGCTCTGCACAGTTCTCGATCTTCTTCTCCTGCTGTTCCGGAGCTTTTTTGGCCTTGCGGGCTTTCTTCTTTGCTTCCTTGGCTTCTTTCTTAGCCTGCTCTGCCTTGACTTCCTCTATGCTCTTACCGGTTCTCTTTGCTTCCTTATACGGATTGAACGCCTGCTCTTTAGGCTCGTCCTTCTTAGGCTCTTCCTCTTCCTTTTCGTTGTTCTGGCGAAGGGAGAGTACCATGATTCCTCCGAACATCACGAACATCATCGCCATGTTGACCATATTGTTGACTCTCTGGTTGTAAGTCTTGAACGTGACCGTCTTATCTGCGCCGAGAGCATTGCCTTCTTTGTCGATGAGATCGCCGCTGATAACGACCCTGTACTCCGAGTTGTTCTTCGCAACGAAGCCCTGGTCGGTGTCAGCCAGTACCAGAACGAGTCCGTCTTCCTTATCGCTGAAAAGCACTCTGATAGGAATAGTCTTGCCATCCTCGTCATATATAGCGAACTTGTCGGCATTGGTCGTAGAATCCATTGCGTTGCTGAACTGCAGCTTTACACCGAGGTTTTCCATCGATGTATTCGCCTGGCCGTCTTCAGGATATGATGACACCAGATCGAATCCGCCGTCTGCAAAGCAGAATACCGAAGCTGCCATTATCATGATCAACGTAAGTATTGCGATCAGACTAGTTTTCTTCATTAATTGATCCTCCGTTATGCGCGCCTGCTTCTGAAGAAGTCCTTCAGGATGGCCGAGCACTCCCCGGCCAGCACGCCTCTTGTTATTTCTATGCTGTGATTAAGCCTTTCGTCGTTTGCTATGTTGTAAAGGGATCCGCATGCCCCGGTCTTGGGATCGTCAGCGCCTATGACCAGCCTCGACATCCTTGCAAGAACCATGGCGCCTGAGCACATACTGCAGGGCTCAAGAGTCACATACATGGTTGCGCCGGGAAGCCACTTTGCTCCGAGTGCAGCCTCCGCAGCCTCGAGGGCGATCATCTCCGCATGCGCAGATGATCTTCGCGCGGTCTCCACCATATTATGCGCCCGCGCGATGATCTGCCCGTCTTTCACTACAACGGCGCCGACGGGCACCTCGCCCTCTTCGGCGGCCCCGGCTGCTTCCTTGAGCGCCTCGAGCATGAATTTTTCGTCATCGCTTGCGCATATAATTTCGTCAAAAACCATAGCCGAAATATTGTATCACAAACCCTTTTGCAATATCAACAAAATACGTGTCACATAAATACGTATTTGATCACATAAAAGAACGGGTTCACGTCATACAGGACTTTCGCGGCAGTAGTATGCTGGAGCGCTTCCATCATCGCAGGTACATGCTCAACGGACACGAGAGTAGTGACCGGTATGAGCAGCGCTACGGCGATCCATGCGACCATGAGTCCCCTTACGAGACCGAGCACCATTCCGAGCACCCTGTCGGCAAAGCCTATCACTATCGACTCATCACGCAGGGTCTTTATTATGATCCTCAGTATAAACACAACAAGACTGACCGCCAGGATTATGAGGGCAAAAGCAATTACGCCCATCGCGATCTCAGTCAGTCTGTCTGCTGCCGCATTCGCAGCCTTGTCCGCAGCATCTTTGAATATGCCTCCGAGCGATTTTGATATGACTCCTTCTCCCGTCCCGTCAGGAGATGTTAGCGATCCGAAGAAGGAGTTGACACCCTCTTCAGATGAAGGATCCGACAGGACATTGTCGCCGCGAAGCAATTCAAAGATACGGCTGTGCATCGTTGTTCGGAGTTTTGTCGTCAGCAGGAAGTCTTTCAGCTTGTCCTTGAAGTACACTCCCAGGCCGATGCCGCCTATTATGCAGAGCATTTTTATTATCGTATCGCCTACGCCCTTTATGGCTCCTCTGAGGACTGCCACAAGAACGATAAGGCCTACGGCTCCGTCTATCATCCACCATTCTATCGTATTCATGCGTCTATTTTACCACAGAAAAAAGCTGACAGCGCCTTTTTAACAGATATCAATTCTTCATCTGCACTTTTTTGTTGCGGAATACAAAAATGCTCCTTTTATTTGTATAAAAAAAATACATCGAATTGCAGTAATTGCAAGGCTTTCGGGAAATGTAATTTATTTGACGCTTCGTTGATGTGGTGCTATTATTAAGATACGTTAGACAAGTGGGCCCTCATGCCAAAAAGGGCGTGTTGGCTTGCGCTAAATATATATTTTTTACGGAGGTATACAGCGATGGAAAAGAAAACCCCGCTCTATGATACCCATGTTAAGTACGGCGGAAAGATAGTCGAATTCGGCGGCTTCCTTCTTCCTGTTCAGTACGGATCAGGTGTCAAAGCAGAGCACATGGCAGTCAGAACTCAGTGCGGATTGTTCGACGTTTCCCACATGGGCGAAGTTCTCGTTCAGGGTGAGAAGGCTAAGGACTTCCTCAACCTGCTCCTGACAAACGATTACACAGACCTTCAGCCGGGATTCGCAAGATATTCCCCAATGTGCAATGAGAACGGCGGCACCGTCGATGACCTCATTGTATATATGAAGGCAGAGAACGACTACTTCGTTGTAGTCAACGCAGCTAACACAGATAAGGACTTCGCATGGATGTGCGATCACAAGATCGACGGCGTAGAGCTCACTAATGCAAGTGACCAGTATGGCCAGGTAGCTCTCCAGGGTCCTAATGCTGAGAAGGTCCTGAGGAAGGTTGTAGACGAGAAATACATCCCTGCAGGATACTACACATGCATCTTCGACGGAGACTTCCAGGGAATTCCTGTAATGATCTCACGTACAGGCTACACAGGTGAAGACGGATTCGAGATTTATATGCCGGCAGACAAGGCT
>JAFRJV010000005.1 GCA_017432075.1 Mogibacterium sp.
CCTCCGCAACCAATTATTAAACTACGACCTTACTATACAGAGACATGTTCCGGTGATATATTGATGCCGGAAAGGGAAAGGAATCAAAGCAATGGCTTACAGACTCGTATTTGTACAGAACATCATATGCGAACAAGACTTCCACATCATCGATTGGGAGAATGATTTTGTGTGCAAATATGAGATGAGAGGGAAAGAGGAGCGGCAACTTAGCTGACAACCTCACAGAAACAGATGACGATTTCATATCCGCTTGTCTCATATACGGGATGAGCGGATTTTTTTACGGGAGGAATGAAATGCGTACAGCAACAGCCGGCGGAAGAGTGCCGGCGATCAATCTTAAAAAAACAGGTGAAAATATCACGAGGATGAGGAAGGAAGCCGGGATCTCTGTCAGAGAACTGCAGATCATGTTCGGATTCACAAATCCGCAGGCGATCTATAGCTGGCAGAGCGGGAAGAGCCTTCCGGCTGTGGATAACCTTATCATCCTGGCTGCGATCCTCGGAACGACCATCGATGAGATCATCTCCACTGAGGAAGATGATCATGAAGATATCGGAGGTGTCGAAGGAGAAATAGTGATCTGTTCGCAAACAATTTCAAAACCACGGTCTCTTAGCTCAATAGGTGGAGCGGCGCCCTGTTAATGCGAGGGTCGCAGGTTCGACTCCTGCAGAGACCGCCATGTGGTCTTCTCTTCTAAAGTATATGACGTCGGGTTTTCATCCCGGAAATGTCGGGTTCAAGTCCCACGGAGATCACCAATCGTCATAAGGGATCCACCGCAAGCGGTACCCCTTGTGACAAGTATGTCCCGTTAGTTCAACGGATCAGAACCTCGGTCTTCTAAACCGATAATGAGAGTTCGAGTCTCTCGCGGGATACCATGCTCTGATAGCTCAACGGGAGAGCGCCTGCCTTACAAGCAGGAGGTCGCAGGCTCAACACCTGCTCGGAGCACCAATGTGGTCTATTAGTATAACGGCTATTATACCGGCTTGTCAGGCCGAAGATCCGGGTTCGATTCCCGGATAGACCGCCATATACCATATGCCCTGATAGTTCAACGGCGAGAACACCGGTCTCCAAAACCGCAAGATGAGAGTTCGAATCTTTCTCAGGGTGCCAATTCTTAAGGAGAGGGGGACATAAGAATATGTGGAATTCTGAAACATACGGACAGCTGGGTCTGAGCGAGATCCCTGATAAGCTGATGCTTTTCTATGATAGGAATGCTGTATATGGAGAGCCAATGGAACTTACCATAGGTACAGATTCTCAGAACCATGCCTCAGGTACAAAGATCGTTACAGTGATCTCCATGATCTGCAAGGGCCATGGCGGGATATTCTTCTACGAGACAGAGTTCCGCGACCTCATAAAAGTGGTCAAGCAGAAACTCGAAACTGAGACATATATCAGCCTTGAGACTGCAAAGATGCTTCTGGATGAGCTGGATAAAGACGGATACCGTATTCTCGTAGACAATTGTCCTCTCTCCATCCATATCGATGCAGGAAATGCACCGCAAGGAAAGACCAGAGATCTTATCCAGGGACTTACCGGATGGGTACATGCGATGGGATATGACTGCGAGGTAAAGCCGGATTCATATTCCGCATCGACTATAGCTGATAGGCTCAGTAAATAACCGGCGGTCATCGTGATCGCCGCTATTGTCCCTTCGTCTAATGGCAGGACATCAGACTTTGATTCTGACGGTGCAGGTTCAAATCCTGCAGGGGCAGCCATTATATACGCACTTAACTCAGCGGTATAGAGTACCCGTCTGATACGCGGGCGGTCCGCAGTTCGAATCTGCGAGTGCGTACCAATAGGGTCCCCTCGTCTAAAGGGTAGGACACCAGACTCTCAATCTGGAAATGCCGGGTTCAAGTCCCGCGGGGATCACCACTTGTGTGGTTGGTAGCTTAATGGTAGAGCAGCGGATTGTGATTCCG
>JAFRJV010000032.1 GCA_017432075.1 Mogibacterium sp.
AACAGGAAGAGAGAAAAATCGAAAAACGCGCGGTAAACGGTCCAGAAGAGGGAAAATCAAGTGATTTTTATGATTTGCGGATTGATCGGAGCGGGGAAATCAACCTTTGCTTCCAAAAAGTATAAGAACGTTACCGAGTGCGAAAACGGCACCAAGGAAGAACAGATTGCCGCCACCATCAAGCTCTATGAGAGCGGCGCTGATGTGGCGCACGTTACGACGTACCCCTCCACGGAAGAGCTGGTGATGGCGGCGAACTTTACACCATCCACGGTGAAGTGGATCTGGATCGACACAGCTCCGGACCAGTGCCGGAAAAACATAATCGAGAGAAACAGACCGAGGGACATGCAGGACCTCGGTCTTGTCATAGAAAAGAACAAGAGTTTATGGAAGCGTTTCGCTGAGAGCCAGCTTCCGTTTAAGCACATAACTTTATTCAAGACCGACGAAAGGTGGTAACTATGACAGCAAAAGATGTAAAGCAATCACTCATCAGCCAGCTCGAAGCCAAAGGGATGACATCTGCTTACTACATGGACAAAGTAGACGAGTATATGACTCACTGGAAGCTTCATCAAGATTGCTGGAAGGATATCAAGAAACGCGGATTAAGGGTGACTGTGACAAGCGGGAACGGTTTCGAAAAGGAATGCGAGAACGAATCGCGAAAGAGTATGAGCGACGAGTCCCGAACCATGCTCTCAATCCTGAAAGCTCTCGGTCTGCAGGAGCCAACCGCACTGGAGGCGGCTGATGGCTCAGATTACATGTAAAGAGATCGATGAGTACATTGAGTATGCGAAAAAGCATCCGAAATGGATAAACAAAGACAGGAAACTGCTGATAAATAACATCGTAAAACCTCTGCTCAAGAGGAAGGACGTCTACTTCGACGAGGCAACCTTCCGCCTCTGCATTAAGTTTTGCGAAGCGAACTACTATCCGTTGCTTCCGTTCCAGAAGTTCATCTATGCGATGGTCTTCTTTTATACGGATGAGACGAAACAGTTTGCATACTTCAGGAAGTTCATGATCCTCGAAGGTCGAGGAAACGGCAAGGATGGATTCATAGTCCCTCTGGCCAACTTCCTGATGACTCCGCTCTACGGCGTAAAGAAATACAACGTAGAGATCGTGGCCAACGCGGAAGACCAGAGCCACGATACCTTCAATGTATGCTGGGACATGCTTGAAGGTCACAAGGGCAAGTTCAAGGGAAAGTTCTCCTGGACAAAAGAGCTCATCACAAACACTGCGACGGAATCCTTCATGAGGTTCAACACTTCCGCAGCAGGTACCAAAGACGGTAAGAAGTGCGGACTGCTAATCATGAACGAGCTTCATGGTTATCAGGACTACTCGCAGATCAACGTCTTTGAATCGGCACTGGGTAAGATCCAGGCGCCGCGTGAATTTATCATCACAACGCAGGGATATGTCAGGGACGGTCCGCTCGATGACCAGCTGACACTGTGCGAAGAGATACTCCGTACCGGAGAGAACCCTCTCCGGATCTTTCCGTTCCTCTGCAGACTGGATGACGAGAAGGAAGCAAACGACGAAGAAGCCTGGCATAAGGCCAACCCGTCGCTTGAATACTTCCCGATCCTTGCTGAAGAGGTAAGGATGAACTACATGGAAGCCAAGAGACTTCCGTCAAAGTGGCCGGAGTTCATGACCAAGAGAATGAACATGCCGGCTGCAAAGAACGAAGCAACGATCACGTCATGGGAGAACATCCTGCGATGCTGCTATGACGACGTCAAGAAGAAGACACCGAGATACACGCCTGTCACTACGGGACAGCCTGCGATAGTCGGTCTGGACTATGCGGATATCCGAGACTTTGCGTCAGTCGGATGTCTGACAGAGACAGACGAGGGCGAGTTCATCTGGAGACAGCATACCTGGGTAAACAAGCGCAGTCCGAAATTCGAGTCGATCAAGTTCCCTCTGGCCAACTACGGCCTTCCGGAGTTTGAAGACTTCGAGATCGTGGACGCGCCCGTCATTCCGGTTGATGAGATCGTCGCATACATAACCAACAACTATCTGAAGAGCTACGACGTCCGGAAGATAGCTATGGATACATACAGATACACACTCTTCAAGCAGGCCTTCATAAACGAAGGATTAAGCATTGAAGAAAAGGGGAACCCGCAGGGGATGGTCAGACTGATCCGGAGGCTCGGAGCTGCGACCGGCGTGATAGCGCCGTTTATTGAGCAAGCCTTCGCAACCGGAAAGGTCAACTATGGTCCCTCGGCGATCATGAGATGGTACACGAACAACGTGGCCGTCATAACTGACAAGTTCGGGAATAAGCAATTCGGAAAGATTGAACCCGAGCTGAGAAAGACTGACGGATTCATGGCGTTCGACGTGGCCATGTACTGCAAGGACGAACTGGAGATCCCGACATTCTATATCTAAGGAGAAAGGCAATGGCATTGAATTTTATATGGAGCAAAAAGAACCCGAAGACGGGAAAAGACGAGCTCTATGACTACATTGAGGTCCTGACGGAAAACCTCGCATCTTTGAACGCTTCAAGGTTTGCCATCCAGAAGTGCGTTGCCATGATCTCAAACGCGATCTCAAAGTCAGAGATGGTAATTCAGGGAAAAGATGGTCTCTTACATAATGAGACTTACTATCGTCTGAACATCAGACCGAACGACAACGAGAGCGGCACGGAGTTCTGGGCTCGCGTGACCGAGAAGCTCCTGATCGACAACGAAGCTCTCGTGGTATTTACACGCAACATGTACTACCTTGCGGATAGCTGGACAGCTTCAGAAGACATCCTCAGACCGAAGACTTACACGAACATTTCACTCGTGGGACCTGACGGAACGACTTATCAGATCAACAAGCACTTCAAGTCTGACGAGGTCATGCACTTAAGACTTCCGGAGAACTCCAAGCGCCTTGCCTACTTCAGGAAGGTCGCGGAGCTCTACGACAAGACAGCCGGGATCGTTTCCAAGGTCGTACAGATGGCCAACGTTCCGAAGTTTGGCATCAACATTGCTACGCAGACAAGGCTTGTGGAAAAGACAGAGACAGGCGACAAGATCCTGACAGGCAAGGAATACGCTTCAAGGATCGTCAAGATGCTCTGTTCTGACAAGGTCGAAGGAATCACTCTCCCTGAAGGACTCAAGATCGAGAGCCTTAACGGTGGCGGCACCAGTAACGTCGATGCTACGAAGATAGATTCACTTATTAAGGCGTCTGAGGAAGCATGCGCGAGAGCGTTCGACATTCCGAAGTCGGTTTACTTCGGAGAGATCAGCGACCAGAGCGATGCTACGAATGAGTTTATTACTTACGCAGTCAGCCCGGTTGCAGAGTGCCTTAACGACGGTCTTAACCATCTGATCGTAGGCGAAGAGGATTATCTCGAGCGCAACGAGCGCGTGATCGTCTTCCTTGCAAGGTTCAAGCATATAGACATTATCGATTCAGCTGACAAGCTCTCCAAGATGAGAGGCGACGGCTGGACATTGGATGAGATCTTCCATCTCATCGGATATCCGGAATTGCATACGGATTTCACAACTACCAGAGCACTGACGAAGAATTACGCTACCCCTGACGGGGATGCGGAGTGATTCGCGGTCATATAAATTTCTGAAGAAAGGAGGAAAAGCTGATGGCTATAACTAAAGCGGTTGGCAAATACTTCTCGCTGGTAACAGACGATAAGAATGAAGCTGCAGATCTTTATATTTTCGGTGACATCTGCTCAGATGACTGGAAGTGGTATGAGACCGACACGAGTTCCATGGACATCGTCCACGCTCTTGAGAGTCTGGCTGTTAACACGATCCGTGTTCACATCAACTCGGATGGCGGCGACGTATCTCAGGGCCTTGCGATTTACAACACTTTGAAGAACTCTGGCAAGGAAGTTATCACGATCGACGACGGTTTTGCTTGCTCTGCTGCATCAGTGATCTTCATGGCAGGAACGAAGCGACAGATGAATAGCGCATCGCTGCTTATGATCCATAACGTGTGGACATTCGGTCAAGGCGATTCTGAAGACTTCCGTAAACTTGCGGACGATCTCGATGCAATCAATCAGGCATCAGTTGAGGCTTACAAGTCGGTTGCGACCATCTCGGAGGAACAGATCAAGGAACTTATGGACAAGGAAACTTGGATTTCTCCCAAAGAAGCGGTCGAGTACGGATTTGCAACCGAGATACTGAATGCCGAGACAGAGGAAGAAAAACTGAAGCAGTCAGCGAGGTATCTCATCATGCAGAAATTTATTAAGGCTGAAGAGCCCAAGATTGGCGAGCCTGCTCAGTCATTAGAAGACAGAATGGCGAAGCTCGAGGCAAAACTCGACCTTCTTATCGAGCAGACAGTCAAGATCCCTGCGGATCCGGAAGACCAGGAGTCTGAAGAGAAAGCACCCAAGAAAAAGAAGACGCCAAAGAGTGGCTTCGACAAATTATTCGAGTAAAGGAGATTATCCAACATGAAAACTGAAATTCGTGAGAAGATCGCAGAGATCTTCGAGAAGACAGAAGATAAGAACTCAGCTGTTCAGCAGGCTGTTGACCTTATCATCGAGAACAAGTTCGGCGACCTCATTTCTCAGCTCCGTGAAGAGAATGAGAAGATGGAAGCAGACAGAGAGTATCGTTCAGCAATGGGAACACGTGTTCTTTCAGCAGATGAGCAGAAGTTCTATCAGGCTGTTGCTACATCCTCTATCACAATTTCCGACCAGGGCGACATCATCCCTACATCTGTCATCGACAGAACACTCGCAGACGTTAAGAAGGCTTCTGACGTTCTCGAGCTCGTTAACATGACACCTGCAGACGTTAAGAAGTGGATCACAGGTTCTCACTCCGGTGCAGCTGTATGGTCCGGCATCTTTGACACTATCGACGGTCTCCTTGAAGGAACTATCGCTGGCGTTAACATCGATGCTAACAAGCTTACAGCTTATGTATTGCTTCCTAAGGCAATCCGTGACCTCGCACTTCCTTTCGTTGATGTTTACTTCCGTGCAGTTCTTGCAGAAGCTATCCAGGACGGACTTGAGAAGGGTTACATCCAGGGCAACGGCAAGACAGCTCCTATCGGTATCATCAACCAGATCAACTCTGTTGCTGCTGACGGTACACACAACGCTAAGAGCCTTGTTACTATCACAGCTCTTTCTCCTGCTGGTCTCGCTACAGCTCGTCAGACATTGTCTAACAGCGGTAAGAGAGCCATCAAGGAGTATGCACTCATCTGCAACCCTCTCGACGAGGCTGCTTACATCGATCCCGCTATGATGCTCTTGACACCTAACGGCTACATCAACGCTACAGGCGTTCCGATGAAGAAGTACGTTACAACAAACTGCCCTCAGGGTAAGTCAATCATCACAGCTGCAGGACTCTATGTAATGGGTCTTACAAACATCGGTGTTAAGGACTACACAGAGACAAAGGCTCTTGATGACGTTGACGTTCTCATCGCTAAGGCATACGGCAACGGCCGCGCTGACGATGACAACACAGCTGTCGTATTTGATCCTTCCAACCTCACACCTATCGCTCTTCCGGTAACAACGGACCCTTTTTAACCGTCTCCGCTTTACCCGAGGACGGAGAGACAACTCTCTTCGGGAAGAAGGCCAACGCGCTTCAGAGCGACGTGAACTTCGTCGGCGATCAGATCAACGGAACGCTTAAGTACGTAACTGGATATACAGGTTTCTCCGGAAATCCTGACTACCAGGAGGGTAACTTCCTCGCATTCAAGGTTGCTCCTTCACTTGGTGAGGGTGCTGCTTACACGATCGAGGTTGTTAACGGCCACAGCGGTCCCGTTCAGCTTGACAGCGATATGAACGCCGTAATCAGAATCGAATCCAACTCCACACAGTCTCTCAAGATTGTTGGAACAAAGGGCGACGATTCAGTAACAAGAATCTACAGCTTCGCAGGCCTCACACTTGAGGCTGAGAGCTGATCTATCGGAGGTAATGCCAATGGCGGCGATTGATGATTTGATTACAGAAGTAAAGACGGATTATCAGATCCCGTCATTCATTTCCAACGAGACCATTCAGAGATACGCTGAAGAAGGAATTGCTTATTTTGAAAGTCTCGTAGTCGGTGCTATCGACTACGAGACAGATAAGCAGCTCCGCGGTTTGCTGAAAAACTACATCTACTATGCTTATGAACACGTCACGAACGAGTTCCGGGAGAACTTCCAGCACATGATCCTCTCCTGGCAGTGGGAACACGAAGAGCATAAGAGCGACATTGAAGGCGGTGATTCTGATGCTTAAGAAGAAACAGCATCCGCCTGCCTATGTTGACGGTCAGCTCACGGTGTTTGACATTGTGCAGACCACATCGGTGCTCAATCCGGACTTCCCTGAAAGCAGCATAAGAAGACATCCTGATCTGGAGCCTATCGCTTACAGAGAGCTTGCGATCTTTGACAGAACGCGATTACTGTTCGAGCAGGCGGGCAAGCATGTCACTATGAAGGTGGCTATACCGAGATGTCCGCTGATCTCGTCTGATAACGTAGTCGTTATCAACGAACAGCAGTTCAAAGTGTTCAATGCTGCAGTCGTTCAGACCAAGGACGGGTTTGACGAGACGGAACTTACTCTTGAAACTCCGGAGGTGGAATATGTTATCGAAACTTGAACTTTCAAACATGCTGCATCTTCTGGAGATCCCCGTAGGCGAAGGAGAACAGTTCCTCGAAGACAAGAAGAACAAGGTCAAAGTCTGTTACTGGGAATATGTTTGGACTGATGAAATGGCTTCTGGAGAAGATTATGAGGATGTCGTTACCTATCAGGTAAGCTTCAAGGCTGACAAGCCGAGACATCCGAAGCTCCTGGAGCTGAAACACAGACTGAACGAGGCGAACATACATCCTGTCTTTTATCACGAATACGTGAAGGGCGTGGATGGTCCCGGATATTTCCATTCGTACTGCAGCATAGACGTTCTGGAGGAACTATAAAATGGGCTTTCACTCATCCGGAATAAACACCAACTTTGAAGGCTTTGAGGAACTGCAACAGCTCCTTCTTGAAGAATCAAAGAAGGTGGATAAGGACAACCTCAAACAGTGCCTGCTTGCAGGAGCTGCAGAGCTTGCTTCCGATGCCAATAAACTTCCAAAGCCTATATCCCAGATAAAAAGTCCGGGATATACACACCTTCTGACTTCCATCTCTGCAAGGATGATGGAGGGCGGCGCCACAGGCGCGGAAGTTGGCTGGGGTAAATTCTACGGCCGGATGGTAGAAAAAGGTACAAGCAAGATGGACGCAAGAGCGCATCTCATTCCGTTATTTGAACGGAACGCAAAAAACTACTATCAGACGATAGTCGACAAAATAAATCTTTAACAGGAGGAAAATAACATGCCCAGCAATATTACTGAACTTAGGCCTAAGATCAAGTTGACCGTAGGCGCGCAGTATATCTGCTTCAACCAGGGCGACTCAAACGGCGACTGGGATGCTAATGCATTCGAGTCTACTGTTAAGAAGTTCCCGACAGTAGTTCAGGCTTCCATCACTGATGAAGTCGACTCTTACGAAGTTTACGCTTCCGGAGCAGTCTATGACGCTGACGCGAATGTTCTTTCAAAGACGATCGCTGTCACAAACGTCGCATTTGACGATGCCACCATCGCAAAGATGAAGGGAGAGTCTGTATCTACCAAGGGCGTCATCATGGAAGGCGGCAACGCTGAAAGACCTTGGTTCGCATACGGTATCGTTGAGATTAAGAAGGGCGGCGGACTCTACATGAGATGGTTCCCTAAGTGCAAGCTTACAGAGAACTCTGACGAGGCTGCTACATCTACAGCAAGCCACAGCGATCAGAACAGCACTATGAACATCAAGGCGTATCAGTACAACACTGATGGCAACACTGATGTCAAGTCTCCTGACATCGCTGGCATCACAGAGGCTGCATTCTTTGACGCACCTCTGCTCACAGCTGCAGCTGTTGAAGCTCTCATTCCCGTCACTTGACACTTGTCTCGTAACACCCATATCACAGGCGGCGGTTCATTGTGGACCGCCGTTTGCTATGGGTTTTTTATTTGATATAGGAGTTACGCATTATGGAAATTAAAAACATTATGGGTGCGCAGGATGTGTGGACTATGGTCTCCCTCCTGCAGAAGATTGATATTGTCGGTCTGATCGACAGTATGACAGAAGATGACAAGAAGGTTTTCAGCTATCAGCCGCCTATGAAGATGAATGGCGGAAAGCTGGTACCGAAGACTTTGAAAGAATACACCGAAGGCGAGCGCAGGGCGCTGGATAAGTACAACATCAACCAGTATTCCTTCGCTATGAAGGTCATCGGTTTTCTCGTACAGAACATAGATAAATGCAAGGACGACGTTAACAAGATCCTTGCTTCAGCATGTGGCGTGGAACCTGACGAGATCGCCAACATGCAGGACGGTGTGGAATACATCAGACTCCTTCGAGATTTCCTTACAAGGGAGACAACAAGGGATTTTTTCTCGGAAGCATGGTCATTGCTCAGTGGAATGACGCCCAGCTTGGGGAGTGCTTTAGGAGATATCAAGACCCCGGGCGAGTCTTCCAAGTAAAACTTGACCTCGGAGGCTTTTGCGACTTCGTGCTCTGGTTATCACGCGACATGATGCTGATCCAGGGCGCGAAAGACGCTCTTTTTAATTTGCTGTTAAGTAGAGGTAAACAAGATGGCTGACGACATCAAGAAAGTAGGCATACAGTTCACTGCGGAAGGTGCAACGGATTTTCAGAAGAGCTTGAAGGATGTTTCCGCAGCGTCGAAGTCTGCCTACACAGACCTCAAGCTCGCACAGAGCCAGTACGATGCAAACACGTCAGCTGTTCAGAAGCTGACAGACAGCCAGAAGTATCTCGCATCACAGACAGAGGCATACTCGACAAAGGTTCAGGTCCTTTCCCAGCAGCTCGAAGAGATGAAGAAGGACGAGAATGCGAACCAGGATGCGATAGCAAAGAAAGAGAACGAGCTCAAACAGGCCCAGACGAAGCTCAATCAGTATGAAGCTTCCCTCAAAGAGGTCAATGCTGCCCTGAAGTCCGGTTCCGCTGCAATGAAGGAACTCGGCGAGGCAGTCACAAAGGTCGGCGACAATATGCAGAAGGCCGGCACTGCGATGAGCAAGTATGTCACTGCTCCGATCGTAGCCGGCGCTGCCGCTTCCGTAAAGGCATGGAAAGATGTTGATGCTGCATACGACACCATCATCAAGAAGACAGGAAAAACAGGTGAAGCAGCTCTGGAGCTGCAGGGCATCTGTGAAGATCTTGCCACTTCCATTCCTACATCGTTCGAGGAAGCAGCTGATGCGGTTGCCGAAGTAAACACAAGATTTGACGTCACCGGAGAACAGCTGGAAGAGCTCTCCGGTGATTTTATTAAATTTGCGCAAATAAACGGTACATCAGTATCGTCTTCTATAGATAAAGTACAGTCTGCAATGACAGCCTTCGGTCTGTCTGCAGAAGATACAAGCGCGTTCCTTGATACGCTCACAGCTGCATCCCAGAGCACCGGAGTTTCCGTTGACCAGCTCGCATCTGACATGATGAGCAACTCTGCAGCTCTTAAGGAGATGGGCTATACGGCATCTGATGCTGCCTTATTCCTGGCTAACCTTAATAAGAGCGGTATTGATACGTCAGCTGTCATGACAGGTCTTAAGAAAGCCTTCGTCAATGCCACCAAGGATGGCAAGACGATGGAAGAGGCTATCGCAGAACTGCAGGAGAAGATGGCTTCTGCTGAATCTGACACGGAAGCAATGCAGTATGCCATGGAACTCTTTGGTAACAAAGCAGGTCCCGCGATCGCTGCAGCTTGTGCAGAAGGAAGACTGTCTTTTGAAGATCTCGGCACTTCGATGGAAGATTTCGCCGGAACGCTTGATTCAACGTTTGAAGAGACATTATCTCCTATTGATAATCTCAAGCAGGCACTGAATAACCTCAAGCTTGTCGGTTATGACCTCGTCGAGACGATGGGCCCTTCCATTACAAAAGTAGTCGAGACTGTTTCTGACAAGATCGAGAAGTTCAGAAAGGGATGGGAGAGCCTCAGCCCTGAAATGCAGAATACCATCATCAAGATTGCAGGCATTGCGGCTGCTATCGGTCCGCTCCTTCTGGGAGCAGGCAAGCTGACCAGCGGAGTCGGCGGACTGATATCCAAAGCGGGCGGACTTGCGGGTGTGCTCGGTGAGAAAGGTCTCGGAGGCATCCTCGGAGGTCTGACGGGAAAGATAGGCATAATCATTGCGATCATCGCTGCGCTGGCAGCGGCCTTCATCCACTTATGGAATACAAATGAAGACTTCCGGAACTCGATTACGGAGACAATCGCACAGCTCAAAGAGAATCTCGAGCCCATTATCAAGCAGATCGGAGAGACCATCTCCGGAATGCTTCCGATGGTCATGAATCTGATCCAGGAACTGATGAATGCCCTGGCA